>JANPNJ010000033.1:0-3195 GCA_031427395.1 Burkholderiales bacterium | reverse complement strand
CAGGCGGTGCATATCCTCGGCATCCTGCTGGTCGCACAGGCGGTTTACATCAGCCTGAACATGTCATTGGGGCGCGAATTCGCCGGTGCGGCCATGTTTGCCTCGCCGCTGCTGGGCGCGCTCCTGTGGATGCCGTTGCATTATCTGGCCACCCTGCCGCGTTTTCGCCGCCGTGGCGAAACCATCATGTTGTAGCCCATGGCCGGTATCACCATCAAAAACCGCGAGGCGGAGCGCAATATTTTCCGCAGCCGCATCATTGTCGCGAGCATCGGCATATTGCTGGGCTTTGTCATCCTCGCCGGCCGGCTGTTCTATCTGCAGGTGGTCAAGCGCGACCAGCTCCACCACATGGCCGAGTCCAACCGCATCTCGGTGGTGCCGGTGGTGCCCAACCGTGGTGTGGTCTATGACCGCAACGGCGAAGTGCTGGCGGCCAACTATTCGGCCTACACGCTTGAGGTGACGCCCTCGAAAGTGAAAAACCTTGACCGTGCGCTCGATGAAATCAGCGGCATTGTTGATATCCAGCCGAAGGACCGGCGGCGCTTCAAGCGGCTGCTGGAGGAGAGTAAAAATTTTGAATCCCTGCCCATCCGCAACCGCCTGACCGAGCAGGAAGTGGCGCGCTTCGCCGTCAATCGCTATCGTTTCCCCGGCTTTGACATCCGTGCGCGGCTGTTCCGCAACTATCCGTTTGGCGATGTGGCCTCGCATGCCATCGGCTACATCGGCCGCATCAACGACGCCGACCTGAAAAAAATCGACAGCGCCAACCTGACCAGCAACTACAAGGGTACCGACCACATCGGCAAGCTCGGCATCGAAGGCAGCTACGAGGCCGAGCTGCATGGCACCACCGGCACCGAGCAAGTCGAAATTGACGCAGGCGGGCGCGCCATCCGTTCGCTCGCCAAATCCGAGCCCATTGCCGGCAACAATCTCAAACTCACCCTCGACATCAAGTTGCAAAAATTCGCCGAGGAGGCGTTCGGTGATTTTCGCGGCGCGCTGGTGGCGATGGAGCCCCACACCGGCGAGATACTTGCCTTTGTTTCCAAGCCCGGCTTTGACCCCAATTTGTTTGTCGATGGCATCGACCCGGTGAACTGGAATCTGCTCAACACCTCACTCGACAAGCCGCTCACCAACCGCGCCCTGAGCGGGCAATATCCGCCAGGCTCGACCATCAAGCCCTTCATGGCGCTGGCTGCGCTTGAAAACGGCAAACGCACACCAGAATATTCCATTGTTGATCCGGGGCAGTGGTTTTTGCCGGGTGTGGCAAGACCATTCCGCGATTGGAAAAAAGGCGGCCACGGTGTGGTCAACCTGCACAAATCCATTGTGGTCTCGTGTGACACCTACTACTACGGCCTCGGCAACGATCTGGGCATTGACCGCATCCACGCCTTCATGACGCCGTTTGGTTTTGGCCGCAAAAACGGCATTGATGTCGAGGGTGAGCAGCCGGGGCTGATGCCCTCGCAGGAGTGGAAACAAAAACGCCTCAACCAAAAATGGTATGCGGGCGACACCATTTCCGTTTCCATCGGCCAGGGCTATTGGCTGGCCACACCGCTGCAGTTGGCGACCGCCACGGCGATTCTCGCCAACGGCGGCACCCAGGTCACCCCGCACATGCTGAAGGAAGTCATCAACGCCAAAAGCGGCGACAAGCGCGCCTACAAACCCCCGGCACAGGCGCAATTGAGTTTCAAACCGGAGAACCTGCAATTGGTGCGGCAGGGCATGATTGATGTTTTGCAGCCCGGCGGCACCGCCTGGCGCGCGGCCATTGGCGCGACCTACCGCATCGCCGGCAAAACCGGCACCGCGCAGGTGGTGGGCATGAAGGCGGGTGAAAAATACAATGAAAAACTGGTGAAGGAACGCTTCCGCGACCACGCGCTGTTTGTGGCCTTCGCCCCGGCCGATGATCCAAAAATCGCGCTGGCGCTGCTGGTGGAAAACGGCGGCCACGGCGGCAGTGTGGCCGCGCCGATCGCGCGTGAAGTGTTTGATTATTTTTTGTTGGGCAAAAAACCAGACCCCGAAAAACGCAAAAAGCGCGACTATGACCTTGACAACAGCGATTGAGCGCGCCTTTGACGCCATCACGCGGCGCCTCGACGGCCCCTTGTCGGTGGCCATCGTGGTGCTGATGGCGATCTCGTTGGCGGTGGTGTACTCGGCCTCTGGCGGCGACACTTTTGACCGCATGCTGGGACAGGCGCGCAATTTTGCGGTGGCTTTCATCGCCATGTGGATTGTCGCCAATGTCGCGCCGCAAACCCTGATGCGCGTCGCCATCCCGCTCTATGTGCTCGGCGTGATGCTGCTGGTTGGCGTGGCGCTGTTCGGCGAGATCCGCAATGGCGCGCGCCGCTGGCTCAATTTTGGTTTCATCACCATCCAGCCATCCGAAATCATGAAGCTCGGCATGCCACTTTTGCTCGCCTGGTATTTCCACCGCAAGGAAGAAAGCCTCAACTGGAAAGACTATGTGGTGGCCGGCCTGATTTTGCTGCTGCCCACCGGGCTGGTGGTGCGCCAGCCCGATCTGGGCACCGCGATCCTGGTTTTTTCGGCGGGATTTTTTGTGATTTTTTTCGCCGGCCTCTCGTGGAAATGGTTCATCAGCGGCTTTATCGCCGGCCTCGGCTTGCTGCCGCTGGCGTGGAATTATTTGCTGCACGACTACCAAAAACAACGGGTGCTGACGCTGCTCGACCCGATGAGCGACCCGCTCGGCGCGGGGTATCACATCATCCAATCAACCATCGCCATCGGCTCCGGCGGCGTGCTCGGCAAAGGCTGGCTGTCGGGCTCGCAGGCGCAGCTTGATTTCATCCCCGAACGCTCCACCGATTTTATTCTGGCGGTGTTCGGCGAAGAGTTTGGCCTGATCGGCATGCTCCTCTTGCTGACGCTTTATTTCATCATCATCGCGCGCGGCTTCATGATCGCCATGAACGCTCCCACCACTTTCTCGCGCCTGTTGGCCGGTGCCATCACCCTGTCATTTTTCACCTACGCGTTTGTCAACATCGGCATGGTCAGCGGCATCCTGCCCGTGGTCGGCGTGCCGCTGCCGCTGATGAGCTACGGCGGCACCGCGATACTGTCGCTGTGCATCGGCTTTGGCATGTTGATGTCGATTGCCACGCACAAGCAGTTGGTTTCGACTTAGGG
>JANPNJ010000032.1:0-2059 GCA_031427395.1 Burkholderiales bacterium | reverse complement strand
CATGCAGCACTCCACACTGTCATTGGTTGTCATTTTGCTGGCCACGGCGGTGGTCACGGTGGTGTTGTTTCGCAAATTGCAAATGCCCGCCATCCTTGGTTACCTGATTGTCGGGGTCGCCATCGGCCCCAACGCCGCCGCCTTGGTGCCGGACAATGACAGCACCCGTTACCTGGCCGAATTCGGCGTGGTGTTTTTGATGTTTTCCATCGGTCTGGAATTTTCGCTGGCACAGTTGGTGGCGATGCGCCGCATCGTGTTTGGCTTTGGCGCGGCGCAGGTGGTCTTGACCATGCTTGTCGGCGGCCTCATGGTGCTGGCGGCGGGGCAGGCGTGGCAGACCGGCTTGATTGTCGGCGGCGTGTTGGCGATGTCCTCGACCGCGATCATTTCAAAAATCTTGTCCGAGCAGGCGGCGCTGCATTCGGTGCACGGCAAACAAACCAGGGGGGTGTTGCTGTTCCAGGATCTGGCGGTGATTCCGCTGCTGGTGCTGGTGCCGGTGCTGGGGTTGTCGACGGAGGCGATGTTGTCGGTGGTCGGCCTCACGCTGCAGAAAGCCTTGGCGGCACTCGCGGTGTTTTTGTTTCTGGGGCAGCGGTTGATGCGTCCGTTGTTTCATGTGGTGGCCGCGCAAAAATCCTCCGAGCTGTTTGTGCTGGCGGTGTTGCTGGTCACACTTGGCCTGGCGTTGGCCACCGAGCTGGCCGGGCTGTCGCTGGCGTTGGGGGCGTTTTTGGCGGGCATGCTGATTGCGGAAACCGAGTATCGCTATCAGGTCGAGGACGACATCAAGCCGTTCCGTGATGTGTTGCTCGGCTTGTTTTTCATCACCATCGGCATGCTGCTTGATTTCGGCGCGCTGTGGAAAAATGTCATCCCTGTGCTGCTGGTGTTGATTGCGTTGCTGGCGATCAAATTTTTGATTGTGTTTGGCCTGGGGTTGGCCTTCAAGTGTGCGCGCGCCGATTCGCTGCGGGTGGCGCTGGCGCTGGCGCCGGCGGGCGAATTTGCCTTTGTGTTGCTGGCGGTGGCGGATAAATCCAAAGCCCTGCCTGGCACGGTGTTGCAGGTGGTGCTGGCCGCGGCCATCATTTCCATGCTGCTGTCGCCGCTCCTGTTCAAATACATGGAAAAAATTGTTTTGTATTTTGTGTCGGGCGAATGGGAAATGCGCGCGCTCCAGCTCCAGCAACTGGCGGTGCAGTCGATGATGAAAAAGGGCCACGTCATCATCGCCGGCTACGGGCGCTCGGGGCAAAGCCTGGCGCGTTTTCTCGAGCAGGAAAAAATTTCCGTGATTGCCCTCGACGCTGATCCGATGCGTGTCAAACAGGCCGCCGCCGCGGGGGAATCGGTGATGTTCGGCGACGCCAGCCGCCGCGAGGTGTTGACGGCAGCCGGGCTGGCGCGTGCCGCCGCGCTGGTGGTGAGTTTTGCCGACACCCGCATGGCGTTGAAAATCATCGCCCACGCGCGTGCCATCAAGCCGGATTTGCCGGTGATCGTGCGCACCTTTGACGACACCGATGTCGAGAAACTCAAACAAGCCGGTGCCGACGAGATTGTCGCCGAAGTGATCGAAGGCTCGCTCATGCTCGCCACCCAAACCATGCTGCTCTTGGGCACCCCGCTGAACCGGGTGCTGTCACGGCTGCGCAAGGTGCGCGGCGAACGCTATGAATTGATGCGTGGCTTTTTCCCCGGTGCCACCGACGAAGACGACGGCGGGCTTGATTTTGACCAGCCGCGGCTGCAATCCATTGTGATTGATGCCGGTGCGGCGGCGGTGGGACAGACCTTGCAGGCGCTTGATGTGGGGCGGGCGGGGGTGTTTCTCACGGCACTGCGACGCAATGGCGTGCGGCAGATGGCACCCGCATTGGAAACACAATTACAACCGGGGGATGTGCTGATATTGAACGGCTCGCTGGAGAATCTGGCGCGGGCGGAGATGTTGATATTGCAGGGGCGGTGAGGGGTTGGGTTTGACGAAAAATAATGAAAGTTGGCTGTGAGAGCGCGTTTTCAGGCATTTTTGGCTGGAAATGCCCGCCAA
>JANPNJ010000031.1:0-3049 GCA_031427395.1 Burkholderiales bacterium | reverse complement strand
AATCACCACCATGGCGCTGGCAGCCGGGCTGTTGACCAACGTCACCCAGGGCAATGTGCTGCGCATTTTGCCGCCGCTCATCATCAATGAAACGGAAGCGCGCGAAATCGCCACGCGTCTGGTGCGGGTGGTGAAACAATTTCTGGCAACAGCGGCAAACACGCAATCCATCAAGGCGGCGGCATGATGAAAATGAAACACTTCCTGAAAATGTCTGACTTCAGTCTCGATGAATTCGAGCACATCTTTGCGCGCACGGTGGTGCTGAAGCAGCGCTTCAAACAATACATTCCCTACCAGCCGCTGACAGACCGCATGTTGGCGATGGTGTTTGAAAAAAGCTCGACCCGCACCAGAGTGTCGTTTGAGGCGGGCATTTACCAACTGGGCGGGCAGGCGATCAACCTGGATTCACAGTCCACCCAGCTTGGCCGCGCCGAGCCGATTGAGGACACCGCGCGGGTGATTTCGCGCATGGTTGATCTGGTGATGATCCGCACCTTCGGCCAGGACAAGGTGGAACAATTTGCACAATTTTCGCGTGTGCCGGTGATCAACGGCCTGACCAATGAATTCCACCCCTGCCAGGTGATGACAGATGTGTTCACGTTCATTGAGCATCGCGGTGCCATTGTCGGCAAAACCGTGGCGTGGATCGGTGACGCCAACAACATGAGCTACACCTGGCTGGAGGCCGCGCGCATTTTCGGCTTCACCTTGAATGTGGCCACCCCTCCTGGCTATGCGATGGAAGAGTCACGCATCGCCGCCGCTGACAGGCCGCACCTGAAAATTTTCACCGATCCGATGGCCGCCGCGCTCGGCGCGCACCTGGTCACCACCGATGTCTGGACCAGCATGGGTTATGAGGCCGAAACCGAAAAACGCAAACTCGCCTTCGCTGATTTTATGGTCGATGCCGAGATGATGAACGCTGCCGCCGAGGATGCCCTGTTCATGCACTGCCTGCCCGCGCATCGTGGCGAGGAGGTGGCGGAGGATGTTTTGGAGGGCGCGCAATCGGTGGTGTGGGAGGAGGCGGAAAACAGATTGCATGTGCAAAAGGCGCTGATGGAATATTTGTTGTTGGGCAAGGTGCATGCATAATTTAGTAAAACACAATGCAGGGTGCGGTTTTCCGGCACAAAATGCCTGAAACACCGCGTGGATAAACAACTTTACATTTCCAAAAGAAAGCCAATCATGAACACACTGAAAAAATATTGCGCGATTGCCCTCGCCAGCATGCTGTCCGCCACGGCTCACGCCAGCACGGAAAAAAAACCAATCTTCGCCCTGGTCTCGGCGGTGGGCGACCAATTCACCTATGTTCGGCAAAAGGAAAGCACCGGCTCCAATATCATCGACAACAATATCCGCAGCGTCATCCGGGTGCCCAACAACGGCTTGAACATGTCGGTGCTGCGCGGTCTGGAGGCGGGCATCGCCGCCGCCTATCCCGACAGCGAGAAGGTCTATATCACCCTGGCCGCGGCCGAGATGGAAGGCGTGTTGCCGCAGGACAGGGAGGCGATTGCCATTGGCAAAATAGTTTCCGCGCTGGAGAAAAACACTGAGCGCATGAAGTGGGACAAAATCATTGTCGCCACACCAAAATTCCTCATGTCCGAGCGCTCTGGCATGGGGCCAAAACTCAATGGCCTCGGCGTTTATGTGCAGCCGTTGACCGGCGGCAGCATCGAGGGCAGCGACGGCGAACAAAATATTGACATTACGGGGCAAGGTGAATCCGACACCACCAATCCTGAAGACGGAAAGAAAAACCGCTCCAAGGTTTATATCGCCCCGTATAGCTACATTCAGGTCTATGTGCTTGACCCGAAAACCCTGCGCGTGATCGAAAAAGTGGCGCGGCATGATTTCACCAAATTGAACGATCCCAATTCGACCGCGATCGATGTCGGCAAGAGTATTCCGCTCGATGTGCTGGCGACCCGCATGAATGCCCTGATCGAACGCTCCGCTGCCCGCGCGGTCGGCGAGACCGAAGTCGGCGTCACGGTGACGATTGGAGAGGTCGTGCCTGCCGCCAAAAAGTAGCGGCAGCCGCGCTATAATTCGCTTGTGTCGGCAGCCGGCCGACACAGGCAGGATCCCGCTTCGCCACCTCTACGGTTTTGGTCTGTTCACCAAAGCCACCCCCCGCGAACGGTGACCTTTCCGGCGTTTTTTGCGCAATTCGAGACTCGGTAGGGCAATTGCGCGCACTATGAGCAAAACCAACATGAGCGAAGCCATCGGCAGGGTTGCGGGCGCCAAGCCACGCAATGCCGCATCCAAACCCAAACGCGTCGTGCTCGCCTATTCGGGCGGCCTGGATACCTCGGTCATCCTGAAATGGCTGCAGGACGAATACGCTTGCGAAGTCGTCACCTTCACCGCCGACATCGGCCAGGGTGGCGAGGTGGAACCCGCGCGCAAAAAAGCGTTGGCCATGGGCATCAAAAAAGAACACATTTTCATCCAGGACTTGAAAGAAGAATTTGTCCGCGACTATGTGTTCCCGATGTTCCGCGCCAACACCGTGTATGAAGGCGAATACCTGCTCGGCACTTCCATCGCCCGCCCGCTGATCGCCAAACAACTTATTGAAATCGCCAAAAAAACCAAGTGTGACGCCATCTCCCACGGCGCCACCGGCAAAGGCAATGACCAGGTGCGGTTTGAACTGGGTGCCTATGCGCTGATGCCGAATGTGAAAATCATCGCGCCGTGGCGTGAATGGGATTTGCTGTCGCGCGAAAAACTGCTGGCCTACGCCGACAAAAACAAAATCCCCGTGGATTTCAAGAAAAGAAAAGGTGGCGGCGCGCCGTATTCGATGGACGCCAACCTGCTGCACATTTCCTACGAGGGCGGCATTCTCGAAGATCCGAATTTCGAGCCGGAGGAAAGCATGTGGCGCATCACCGCCTCGCCGGAAAAAGCGCCCAACAAGCCCGAGACCATCGAGCTTGAATACGCCAAGGGCGACATTGTCGCCATCAACGGCAAAAAATTGTCACCGGCCAAGGTATTGACGGAGCTG
>JANPNJ010000030.1:0-2571 GCA_031427395.1 Burkholderiales bacterium | reverse complement strand
GCTCAGTGCATGGGCGTTCAGCGCCAGTGCTTTTTCGGCGTCCGTCAGCGGCAGCAACTGAAACACCAATCCGCTGCCGAGGCGGCTGGTCAATTCCGGCCGCAGCGGCAAATCACGCGGGGCGGTGTTGCCAGCGGCAATGACACAACTGCCGGAAACCAGACTGCGTTGATTGATGGCATTGAACAGCGCGACCTGTTGTCCGTCATCCATGCGGCCGACATCATCGACCACCATGACCGGCGCGTCTTCCGGCGAAAAATCAGCACGTTGCTGCCATCCCGCCACCACCGCCGCCAGCGCGTGTGATTTGCCGCTGCCGGCCACCCCCCAGAGATAGATAACCTTGGCGGCCGGCGAATTAAACGTTGCGTCAAACAATGCCTTGCGGGCCTCACTGTTGCCCCCGGCAACCCAATTGTCGAAATTGGGCAAAGGGGCGGGGATGAGGTCTAGGACAAGCTGTTTCACGAACGCAATTATACGTGCTGCACCCATGGTCGGCAGATGGCATGCACTTTGCGGCAGACCAAAAAACAAAAACGGCCAGTGTTGCCACTGACCGTTTTGTTTTGCGACGGATGTTGAATTACAACAGCCTAGAACTCATAACGCAATGTCACTTGCGCCGCCCACTGTGATTCGCCTTTTGCCTGGCGGGTCACAAAATCGCGCGCGCGTTTTGCGAAACGCTGTAAATGTAGCGCCCTTGCGCATCCAGACCAACATAATTGACAAAGCTGCGCGCGGTGCCGCCGCCGCCGGAGAAAGCGATTTCATCAATGCGACCCCAGCGTTTGTTGAGCAGGTTTGCGACGTTGAACAAATCCAGCGAAATGACGGCCTTGTGTTCTTTGACAAAGCCCGGCAATTCCTGGCTCATGCGCATATCGAGGCTGTTGGTCCATGCCGAGAAGCTGTTGTTGCGCTCCACCACACCGCCGCGCGCGTCGAGGCCCTTGTTGGCATTGACGATCGCCCAGAAGGCATTTTCGTTGGTGCGGCTGGTGGCGGTGTCACCGAGGAACACCACATCGCCCGAGCCCGGCGCCCTTGGTATGTACATCAAGTCGTTGCCAAACACGCCATCGCCATTCAAGTCGTTCGTATAAGTCCAGCTATACGGCTTGCCCTTGCGGCCTTCAGCAAAAAAACCAACAGTGGTGCGATACTTGCCGAAAAACGCTTTTTGCCAGGTGGCCGAAGCGTTGAAGCGGTCACGGTTGACATAAGGCGAACGCGCGGTGACTTCTTCATTCGGATTGAAGGTGGCGCGCGAATTGAAGTTGGAATTGGCCACCGACGAGGTGAGCGGGCTCACTTCTGTTGCATCGGTGTAGGTGTAGGCCAGCGACCAGGCGAAGCCACCTTTCATCGGGCGGCTCAGGCTGACGGTGGCTTGGTTGCCATCGCCTTTTTTGGTCTTGGTGGCCAGCAATACCTGTGCGTAGTTCGGGTTGCTCAATGCACGCGAGCGTGAATCCGGACATGCCGCGCCGCCAACGGTGTTGCCCGCCGCAGTCCAGCAGGCCTGGTTATAGAGTGATGCCGTGTAAAACAACTGCCGACCGTCGGTGCCGGTGCGGGTTGGTGCGCCCAGGTTCAGGTGTTGGTAATAAATGCCGGACTCCACCTTGGTATAGATGTACTCGGCACTGCCAACCAGACCAAACCACGGCAATTGATGTTCAAACGCGAGGTTGGATTTCCAAACCGCCGGTTGACCCAATCCGTTTTGGATGAAATCCACGTTGGCGGCTGGCGAGGCACCCACCGGCACTGCCTGCGCGTCTGGATTGATGTTGAACAAACCACCGGTTGACGGGCAAGCCGCGAAATTACCGCCGCAGCCGACCACGCGCATGGCATTGCCGGTGTTGGAGTAAGGATTGGACAGCCAGACATTGGCAGCCGCACCCTGGAACAAGCCGAATCCACCGCGAAGCTGCATCGGGCGGGCGGAGTCAAAGGTGTAATTGAAACCCAACCGGGGCTGCAACAAATCCTGGCCGTCGATGGTCACGGAATTATCGAGTCCGAAGCCACCGGACTGGCGGGTGGTGCCGGAGCCTGCAACCATTGCCGTGGCGGCGGCCGCGTTATAACGTGGCTTGTCGCTGCTCTTTGGCATATCGATACGCACACCCGCCATCACGGTCAGATTTTTGCTGACCGTCCAGGTGTCCTGGATGAATCCGCCAAGATTTTGCAATTTCCACACGGCGACGCCGTCAGCCAGCACACCGCCGGCAACCGGCACCTGCGACTGATAGGTAAACGGCCGGCCGATGCGGAAATTCTCCAAAACCGCCGCCTCAACCTGCACTGCCGTCGCAGTCGCACAAGTGATCGCGCCGAATGAATAGGTGTAGGTGGCGCTGCTGTTCACGCACTGGAACCCATATTGCCCGTTGGTGTCCTGCAGGAACGCGTTGTAGGTTTTGTTTTCGCTCAAATCGCCGCCGAATTTGATTTCGTGCTCCTTGAGAAACCAGGTCGCGCCGAAATACGAATCAAAGGAGTTGGTTTTGAGGACGTTGAAATGACGGCTGCGCTCGGTGCCGAAAATCA
>JANPNJ010000029.1:0-15225 GCA_031427395.1 Burkholderiales bacterium | reverse complement strand
CCGTCGGATTCACACAGCAATATCGCCGCCGCGTCCATGTCGTAACCAGCGCGCACAAAATCCTCCACCGCGTGAATGGCGAGCTTGTCCATCATTTCCAGCCCGGCCGGAATGATGCCCGCGCCAATCACGGCAGCGACCGCTTCGCCGGCTTTTTCGACGTTGTCAAAACTTGCCATCACCACCCGCGCCAGTTGTGGCTTCGGCGTGAGCTTGACGGTGACTTCGGTGGTGATGCCGAGCATGCCCTCTGACCCCGTCATCAGCGCCAGCAAATCGTAGCCGGGGCTGTCAAGTGCATCCGAGCCAATGGTGATGGCTTCACCATCCACCGTGACCACTTTGATTTTGAAAATATTGTGGACCGTCAACCCGTATTTCAGGCAGTGCACCCCGCCGGCGTTTTCCGCCACGTTGCCGCCGATGGAGCAGGCAATTTGCGACGAGGGATCGGGGGCGTAGTACAAACCGAGATGCGCCACCGACTCGGATATTTTCTGGTTGCGCACGCCAGGGCCGACCACCGCCGTGCGGGCCAGCGCGTCAATTTTTTCGATGCGGCTGAATTTGGCCATGGACAACAACAAGCCATCGGCCAGTGGTGTGGCTCCGCCCGACAGGCCCGTGCCCGAGCCACGCGCCACCACTTTCACATTTTGCGCGTCAGCCAATGCCATGATGTGTCGCACCTCATCAACCGTCGAGGGCAGTACGGCCAACATCGGCAAGGCGCGATAGACCGACAGGCCGTCACACTCAAACGGCCGCAAATCCTCTTCGGCTGTCAGCACCGACGAGGCCGGCAAAAACGCCTGCAACGCCCGCGCCAGCGCATGGCGGGTGGCGTGCCGTTGTTCATTGCTGTGGTTGTCGGCTGATGTCATCTCGGGATACGCGGATTGTTGTGGTGAATAATAGGCCATTGGCAGCCCACACGCAGTCAAACACGGCAAAACAATCTTTACCTGAATCACGGTCATCCACCTTCAATCGAAAGCACAAATTACCCATGGACAACAGCATCGGTTTGATTTTGTTGTGGGCGCTGGCGGTCGCGCTGATTTTGATCGGGCTGGCCGGCACCATTTTGCCCGCTGTGCCGGGTGTGCCGATGGTGTTTGCCGGCTTGTTGCTGATCGCATGGCTCGGCAATTTTGAGCGCATCGGCTGGCCAACGCTGACGATCCTGGGCGCGCTCACGGCGCTGGCCATCGCCGCCGACTTCATTGCCACCATGCTGGGTGCCAAACGCGCGGGGGCATCAACATTGGCGCTGATTGGTGCTGCCATTGGCAGTGTGCTCGGGATATTTTCGGGCTTGTGGGGATTGCTGGTTTTTCCGTTTGTCGGTGCTGTCGCGGGGGAGCTCATCAACCGCCAACACATTGCCCAGGCCGCGCGTGTTGGCCTGGCGACGTGGCTGGGCATGATGATCGGCGTGCTGGCCAAACTGGCGATTGCGCTGACCATGGTGGGCATGGTGGTGATCGCGTACTTTATCAATCAGCCAGCCGGGCTTTGACGACAAAGTTTGTTCACGTCACCGTCAGGCGCTGGTTGGCGGATTGCAGCCGCTCGACCAATGTCGCCAAAAACATGCGGTCAAACAGCGCGCGGCATGAATCACTCGCCACCTGCAAGTCGGCGGCGGGGATTTTCATCAGCACGCAGCGCGAAGCAGTGGTGACCGTGGCGGATCGCGGTCCGGCACGTGAGGCCAGATAGGACATTTCGCCCACGCAGTCGCCTGCCGCAAGAATATTGAGCAACTTCTGGTTGCGGGTGACCTTGACGTTGCCCTCGGCGATGATGAAAAACGAATCCCCCTCGTCACCCTCCTTGATCAGTGGCGCGTCAGCGGGAAATTCACGCCATTTGCTGATGCTCACCACTTCCCACAACTCGGATTCCGGAAAATTCTTGAAAAATGACAGCTTTTTGAGGAAACCAATACGCTCGGTGTCCGACACCTCGCCTTTTTGTTTTTGCGGCGTGGCTTCGCTTTTCCAGAGCGCGGACAAATCGCGGGCGAAGTCATCCCAGGTCTGGTAGCGCTGCTTGACATCCTTGTTGATGGCCTGTTTGACAATATCCTCCATCGGCGCGGCAATGCCCTCCCGATAGCGTGACGGCGGCTCAGGCTCGTGATTGATGATCTGATAGGCGAGGCTTTCATGGCTCGATGCCTCGTAGGGTGCCCGCCCGGCGAGCATCATGTACATCACCATGCCCAGCGCATAAATGTCCGACTGCATGCTTGACGGTGCACCCTGCAATACCTCCGGTGCCATATACAGCGGCGAGCCCACCACCGTCGCGGCGGTGATGGAGGATGTTTTGACGGCGGCGCCAAAATCGCCGATCTTGATGTCGGTGCCGGATTTGTAGAGGATGTTGCCCGGCTTGATGTCGCGGTGTATCAGCCCCTGGAAAAAAGCGAAATCCATCGCCCTCACCGCCTTGAAAACAATTTCGGCGACCACCTGGGGATCAAACAGGTTTTCCGGCTCGACGTATTTTTCAAGGGTGCCGCCCTCGACATACTCCATGACAATGTAGCTCATCTCATCGGTCACCACCGCGTCGTGGATGCCGACAATGTGCGGATGGTCCATTTTTCCGGCCAGCCCGGCTTCATTGAGGAACATCTGCCGGTAGTGCGCGCCGTCAGCCGAATCCTTGAGCGCGTCCGGGAACATCAGCTTGATCGCCACCTCGCGTCCGGTGAACGGATCTTTGGCCTGGTAAACCGCGCTGGTCGCGCCCTCTCCGAGTTTTTTGATGACCTTGTATTTGCCGATGGCGTCCATGCGTGTCCCGTGTGATTGCCCGCTGCCGCCATTATTGCGTCAAGTGCGGCACGGCGCAACCGGCCGCCATCCCGCCTTTGCGGGACGGCAGCCGTCGGGCAGGTCGGTTTTCCTGGCTTCCGGGGCTAAAAAAGCCCGACAATCCGGCCGCTGTCGTCCACGTCTATGGCGTTGGCCGACGGAACCTTCGGCAAACCCGGCATGGTCATCACATCACCACACACCATGACGACAAATTCCGCGCCGGCGGCCAGCCGCACTTCGCGGATGGTCAGCACATGGCCGGAAGGTGCGCCGCGCAACTGCGGATCGGTGGAAAATGAATATTGGGTCTTGGCGACACAGACCGGGTAGTGGCCATATCCGTCTTCCTGCAATTTTTTGATTTGCGCTCGGATTTTGCTGTCGGCGGTGATGTCCGCCGCGCCGTAGATTTTGCAGGCGATGGTTTTCATTTTGTCCCACAGCGGCATGGCGTCTTCATAGACAAACTTGAAATTGCTTTTTTGTTCGCACAAGTCCACGACAATGTTGGCGACCTCGGTGGCGCCCTTGCCGCCATCCGCCCAGTGTTTGGCAATGACCACCTTGCAGCCGAGCTTGCCCACCCGCTCCATCAACAGTTTCACCTCGGCATCGGTGTCATGGCTGCGGTGGTTGACGCTCACCACACACGGCAGGCCGTAGTTGTTGATGACATTGTTGACATGCCGCTCCAGATTGACAATGCCTTTTTCCAATGCCGCGAGATTTTCGTTCGAGACTTCCTTGACATCCATGCCGCCGTGGAATTTGAGCGCGCGCAGGGTGGCGACAATCACCACCGCATCCGGCCGCAGCCCTGACTTGCGGCATTTGATGTCAATGAATTTTTCCGCGCCCAGATCGGCGCCGAATCCGGCCTCGGTGACCACATAATCGCCGAGCTTCAAAGCGGTCTGCGTGGCGATCACCGAATTGCAGCCATGGGCGATATTGGCAAACGGCCCGCCGTGGATGAACGCCGGACTGTTTTCCAGCGTCTGCACCAGGTTGGGTTTGAGTGCGTCCTTCAACAAAGCGGTCATGGCGCCCGCGGCCTTCAGATCCTGCGCCAGGATCGGTTTCAAATCCCGGGTATAACCGACCACGATTTTGCTGATGCGTGCCTTCAAATCCGCGAGTGATGTCGCCAGGCAAAAAATGGCCATGATCTCGGAGGCAACCACTATGTCAAACCCATCCTGGCGCGGATAACCGTTGCCCGGTCCGCCGAGGGCGACGGTGATGTCGCGCAGCGCGCGGTCATTCATGTCCACCACCCGTTTCCAGGCGATGCGGCGCACGTCAAACCCCAGCTCATTGCCGTGGTGGATGTGATTGTCGATCAATGCGGCCAAAAGATTGTTGGCGAGCGCAATGGCACTGAAATCGCCGGTGAAGTGCAGGTTGATGTCCTCCATCGGCACCACCTGTGCATAACCGCCGCCGGCGGCACCGCCTTTCATGCCAAACACCGGGCCCAGCGAGGGTTCGCGCAAACAAATAATCGCCTTTTTGCCGATGTGATTCAGCGCGTCGCCGAGCCCGACCGTGGTGGTGGTTTTGCCCTCGCCAGCAGGGGTGGGCGAGATGGCGGTGACCAGAATCAGCTTGCCGTTTTTTTTGTCTTTGAGCGAATTCACATAGTCGAGCGAAACCTTGGCTTTGTAGTGGCCGTATGGCTCGAGTGCATCGTCGGGAATGCCCAGTTTGGCGGCAACTTCATAAACGCGCTTCATGACAGCCTTTTGGGCAATTTCGATATCGCTAAGCATGAACTTCTCCACTGAAATGGTGACATTTGACCAACAAGACAAAAGTATGAAACCGCAGCCTCATGGCTGGCCTTGATAGTGGTCAAGTAGAATGCGGGCTTTGATGCAGATCAATCGACCCCACGCCCCAAAGGATCAACCACGATGCCCGATTATTTTATTCCGCGCGAACGCGACATGTTGTTTCGGCGCATCGAACAATTGTCACCCGAGCAGCGCTCGCGTGACGGCAAAATCAACGGCCACCAGCTTGTCGGCCATTTCAACAACAGCCTGCGCGAGATCTGCGGCCTGCAGCCGCCGTCGCGGCATGGCAATCTTGCCCAGCGCACCCTGGGCAAATGGCTGGTGTTCCATCTGATACCCTGGCCGGAATCCCCGCCAAAAAATTCCGCCGAACTGGCCGAGTTTGTCGGCTCCGCCGACCTGAAATCGTTCGCCGACGACCATGCGGACTTTGTCTCGCTGCTGCAGGCATTTGAACGCCATTGCGCCCAACATTCACTCGCGCCACATCCGCTGTTTGGCCGTTTGTCCCAAAAAGAATGGGGGAAATATATGTTTTTGCACCTGGATTATCATTTGACCATGTTTGATATTCATGGCGAATTTCATGCACGCAAATGAACAATTGCTGCGCGATTTTTACCAGGCCTTCGCCGCGCGCGACGCGGCAGGCATGGCACGCTGTTATCACCCTGACATTGTATTCAGCGACCCGGCGTTCCCGCTGTTGCGCGGCAGCGACGCCGGTGCCATGTGGCGGATGCTGCTTGCCCGCGGAAAAGACCTGCAAATCACGCTGGTGCATGCCGCAGCCGACGCCAGCGGCGGATCCGCCACCTGGGAGGCGCGCTACACCTTTTCAAAAACCGGCCGCCCGGTCGTCAATCGCATCGATGCCCTGTTCGCTTTCAAGGACGGCCTGATCGTCCGGCATATTGATCACTTCCCGTTTTGGCGCTGGGCACGACAGGCGCTGGGACTGCCGGGATGGCTGCTCGGCTGGTGCTGGCCGTTCAAGGCGATGGTCAGGAAACAAGCCGGGGCGGCACTGTCGCAATTTATTGCACATCAAGGCAATTAACGCCTGCCCGCTCATTTTCAATCAGCGGGTGCCGGGAGAAATGGGTGGTCCACATTGCCCGCGCTTCCCGCTCCACCTCGCGGTGGCTGTCGGCATTGCGCCGCGACCAATCCTGGGCGGCGGCACGGTGCAGTTCTGCCTCATTCGGTCGCGCGGTGGCGGCAAACAGGATGGCGAGCTCGGTATGCAGTTCCGGCTGCACACTCATGATGTTCCGCCTTCTGGCATGCGCCAGGCTGTCGCCCAGCCACCGCTGCGCGCTTGCCGGATCATTTTCCAGCATGGCAAGGCGCCCCAGAAACAATTGTGATTCGCAGATCAGCAGGGCATGATTGAGCTGCCGCGCCAGCGCCAGCGTGCCGTCAAAATAGCCACGCGCGGCAAGGTTTTCTCCGAGCAGGAAATGATATTCGCCCAGGGTTCTTGTGGTGGCCAGCAATTCGTATTGATCATTGTTGCGCACCGTCTCGTCCATGCCCGCATGCATCAGGGCGATGGCTTCGCGCAACTCCCGCGCGGCGAAGGCGGCCGCACCCCGGTGAATCGCATCCTGCGCCACCTTTTTGTGCAACCGGCATTGGTTGCCGGAAATCTTAGCCAGATGGTCCTGGCGTCCCGACGCCTGCATGTTGGCGCGTGAATCCGCCAGCAGCAGCCCGGCCTCGTCAAAGCGCTGCAAATCCCCGACCAACTCCGCCAGGGTGTTTTGGGTGCGTGCCAGCAAAAACTGGTCGCCCGCACGCCGGGCGATATTGATGCAGCCGCGCAGCGCCCGCTCCGCCAGGTCAAACGCACGCACATCCTTGCACGCGGCGGCAACGGTGGTGAGCGCATGGCCCATGTCGGCATGCTGGTTGTCCTGCGCAAAGCCGATGTAGGCATCAATTCCGCACGCAATCGCCATGAGAAAGTCACCTCGCGCGTTATGGCAAACCGCGGCGGCATTCAGCGCGCGCTCTTTGGCCAATGGCAACTGGTGGGCGTCGGCCAATTCCACCGCCTCCTTGACGGCATCCAGCCCGTCACGGGCCAGGCCTGCGTGCGCGCACTGGAGCGCGAGCTCACTCAGCAAGTCGGCGCGCAGGCGCGGGGTCAGCCCGGCATCGCCCAATGCCAGGCGCAGGGCATTGATGCCGGCCGGAATGGCGGGCGACATCAACATCGCACCCACCACAGGCCATTGCCCATCGCCTGGCATTGGGCGGCAGCGGGCAGGCCAAACGACTGCTTGTGGTTTGTATTTGGAAACAATCATTGAGTGACGCAACATTGGTTATGGTTGCGCCAAGCGTAACAACGT
This sequence comes from Burkholderiales bacterium, assembly GCA_031427395.1. Taxonomy (GTDB): domain Bacteria; phylum Pseudomonadota; class Gammaproteobacteria; order Burkholderiales; family Usitatibacteraceae; genus UKL13-2. Next base: position 8,232 of record JANPNJ010000029.1, on the reverse strand, counting down.
GGCAGCGGCGATGCTGTGATGCAACGCACAGCCGCGCACCGCTTGTCTGCCCTGTTGTAACGGCTGGCCACCAGCCGGGAGGAAACTAATCGGCGTGCGCCGAATTTTCCGTAGCCCCGGTCGGTTGTGGTGGGGAGCCGAGCATCAGCATATTGCCGGCCACCGACAGCGCCACACCGAGAGTGGTCATCCATCCCCACTGGAATTTTTCAAAAAAGAACGAAACCACCAACGCCACCAACGGCACCATCACCCCGACATAGGACGAACGCGCCGCGCCAACACGCTTTAACAAGGTGAGGTAGCAGGCAAAAGTAATGATCGAGCCAAACAACGCCAGATACAGCAACGTACCGACATAAGTCAGCGTGGTTTCAAATTTGAATTCACGGCCAATCAGGGCGGCATAGGCCAGCGCCAGCGCGCCGCCGTAAAACATTCCCCATGTCATCGACGGCCAGGTGGCAAAGCCGCGCCGCTGGGTGCGCATCGCCACCATGCTGCCCGCGCTTGATGCCAGCACCGAAAGAATGGTGAATATCACACCCAGCTCAAGTTGGCGGCTGCCGCTGAATTTGCCGAATTCGTTCCAGAACACACAGACAATGCCGACGATGCCGAGTGCGGCGGCAATGGTGACGCGCGCGGTGACCGGCGTGCCGAAGAACATCCTTGAAGCCAGCATGTTGATCATCGGACTGGCTGAATACGCCACCGCCACCATGCCCGAAACAATATAGAGCTCGGCGTGATAGACAAAAATATAACTCAGGCAAAACATGCTGCCGCCAAACAACAACAGATCAATGTGCTGATGCCACTGGAAGCGGAGCGCGTGGCCGCGCCAGCGGCAAAACACAAACAGCCCGGCGGCGGCGATCAGGAATCGGTAGGCGACCGACAACTCCGGCGCCACCGTGCCCAATTGATAGGTGATGGCAAGCCAGGTGGAGCCCCATATGAGCACGCAGACGGCGAACAACTGCAAATTGGAAAAATGCATCCTATGGCACAACTTTCAAACAAAACGGTGCGGCGATGCGATGTGTTATTTGGTGATGCCAAATTGCCATAGCAGGAATGAATAGGTGACGGCGATTTCCTTCAGATAATCATAACGACCGGACGCGCCGCCGTGGCCGGCATCAAGATTGGTTTTCAGCAGCAACGGGCTGTCGCCGGTTTTGAGGGTGCGCAGTTTCGCCACGTATTTGGCCGGCTCCCAGTACATCACCTGGCTGTCGTTGAGCGATGTTTCCACCAACATGGCCGGGTACGCGCCCTGTTTCAGATTGTCGTAGGGCGAATAGGATCGCATATATTGGTATGCCTTTTTCTGGTTGGGATTGCCCCATTCGAGATATTCGGCGACCGTCAGCGGCAGGCTGGCATCCAGCATGGTGTTCATCACATCGACAAACGGCACCTGCGATACCACCGCCTTGAACAGTTCCGGGCGCAGATTGGTGACCGCGCCCATCAGCAGGCCACCGGCGCTGCCGCCCTGTATCGCCAATTGCGATGGTTGCGTGTATTTTTCGGCGACCATGTGTTCGGCGGCGGCGATGAAGTCGGTGAAGGTATTCATTTTTTTCATCATCTTGCCGTCGTCGTGCCACTGCTTGCCCATTTCACCGCCGCCGCGAATGTGGGCAATGGCATAAACCACACCGCGATCGAGCAACGCCAGGCGCGAGGAACGAAAGCCGAGCGGCATGGAAATGCCATAGGAGCCGTAGCCGTACAACAATGTCGGCTGCGGCACACCTGCCTTGCGCAGCGCTTTTTTGTACACCAGCGACACCGGCACCAGCGTGCCGTCTTTCGCCTTGGCGTGGATGCGCTCGACCTGGTATTCGCCGGGCTGGTAATCGCCCAACACCGGCTGCTGTTTTTTCAGGATGCGCTCGCGTTTGGCGACATCGTAGTCGAACACCGAATTGGGGGTGACCAGCGAGCCGTAGTTGAAGCGGTAGAGTTTGGTGTCGAATTCGGCGTTCTGGCCGGGTGAGGCGTCATAGGCGGCCTCGGGAAAATCCATCGCGTGTGGCTGCATGGTCTTGGCGTCAAACACCCGCAATTGAGGCAGGCCGGACTTTTTCTCGATCGCGACAAAAAAATCCTTGAACACATCCACGCCGTCGAGCTTGACATCCTTGCGGTGTTTGATGATCTCCCGCCAATTTTTTTGATCCGCCGACATCGATGCCGGCGCTTTCACGAGTCGGAAATTGCGTCCCTTGTCGTTGGTCACGATCATGAAATTTTTGTCGTGGTGGTCAACGTAATATTTGATGTTTTCTTTGCGCTTTTGATAGACCGCAAACCTGCCGTCCGGCTTCGCCGCGGGCAGCAGGTGTTGCTCGTTGGTCTCGGAGGATTCGGTGGTCAGGATGAGGTAGGCGTCATCACGGGTGACTTCAACACCGATGTTGTACAACTCATCCTTTTCGGCAAACAACAACGTGTCATTTTTTTCGCCGAGGCGATGGCGGAAAAATTTGTCAGAGCGTTTGGTGGTGGCATCCTCGGTCACATAAAAAATGGTTTGGTTGTCGTTCGCCCAGGCAATTGATGTCACACGTTCTATTTTGTCGGCAAGCACTTCACCGGTAGCCAAATTTTTGAAATGCAGTGTGTATTGGCGAAAGCCGGTGAAATCCACCGAGTAGGCAAGCAGCTTGCCATCCAGGCTGACTGTCATCGCGCCGATGGACATGAATTTTTGTCCCTTGGCGAGATCGTTGCCGTCGAGGATGATTTCCTCATTGGCATCCAATGTGCCTTTGCGACGGGTATGGATCGGGTACTGCTTGCCCATTTCGGTGCGCGAGTTGTACCAATAGCCGCGCTTTTGGTAGGGCACGTTGTCGTCGGTTTCCTTGATGCGCGAGAGCATGTCCTTGTACAGCGTGTCCTGAAAACCTTTCAAATTGCCCATCACAGATTCGGTGTGGGTGTTTTCCGCTTTCAGGTATTCCACCACGGCGGGGTTTTCTTTTTCGCGCAGCCAGAAATAGTCATCCACACGCTTGTCGCCGAAGTGCTCGAATGTTTTGGGGATTTTTTTGGCGATGGGTGGCATGGCGGCAGTTTGGGTGGGTGGGCTGGTGGCAGAGAGTGGGGCATGTGCCATTGCGTTGATCGCCAAAGCGAGCATAGGCGCAGACGCAAGCAAATTGAATATGCGGGCCATCGTGGCAACCTTGTCTGAATTTGAGACCCCCATTATAAATCCCACCCCACCCAACAAAGTTGTACACGCGTAAAATACCGGCTGTTTCTTATCAGGGTTCTCCCATGTTCACCGCTACCACCATCCATGCCGACAACAAGACCGGTTTTTATGTCGACCTCAACAAACAACTTCGTGGCTTGTTGGACGGCGAGCGTGACCACACCGCCAACGCCGCCAATTTTTCGGCGCTGGTGTTTAATTTTCTGCCGGACCTGAACTGGGCGGGATTTTATTGGCTGCGCGGCGACACGCTGGTGCTGGGCCCCTTCCAGGGCAAACCGGCCTGTGTGCGCATTGCGGTGCGGCCTGAGCCACGCGGCGTGTGCGGCAACGCGGCGTTCCACGGCAAAACTTTTTTGGTGCCCGATGTGCATGAATTTCCCGGACACATCGCCTGTGACTCAGCGTCCAACGCCGAAATCGTCGTGCCGGTTTTTGTCGGCGGCAAGTTGGTGGGCGTGTTTGATGTTGACAGTCCGACGCGCAACCGCTTTGACGCCGACGATCAGGCGGGCATGGAGGCGCTGGTGGCCACGTTCACCGCGATGACGGAATTAATTTGAAAGTTGTTTATTGACGGGCGTTTTCGGACATTTTTGCTCCGAAAGCCGCGCCAATGCTTGATTTTTGTTATTTTATCGCGGCGACAATTTTCACAAAACGATCCTCGACCTGCGGCTGCGCGGCAAATTTGTCCAGGGTCGAGGCGAATTTTTCCAGCTCGGTGAGTCGGTCGTTGGGTGTCGGATGGGTGCTCATGAGCAGTGACACGCCGGAGTCTTCCGCTTTCATGCCGGAGAGAATCTGGATCGCCGACACCAGCCCATACGGATCGTAACCGGCGCGCGCGGCGAGAGTGGCACCAATGCGGTCGGCCTCAAATTCGAGCGCCTTGTCGAGCGGACGCAGGAACAAACCATTCTTGAGAAATTCTATGCCCTCCCCCGCCGCGGCATTGGCGAGTGTGCCAGTGAGCGCATTTTGCCCGGCGCTGGTTTTGGCTATGCGTTCGGCTGCCTGCTCCTGCAAAATCGCCTGGCCTGCGCCGGATTTGCGCGCCGACTGAATCGCCTGCACCTGGTGTTTTTGCATGACATGCGCGACCTCATGCGCCAGCACCCCCGCCAGCTCGGCTTCGTTGTTGAGCCGCCTGACGAGACCAATGGACACAAACACCTTGCCGCCCGGCAAGGCAAAGGCGTTGACGGTAGGCGCATCAATCACACCAAACGCCCATGGCAAATCCGGGCGCGACGATTGTGACGCCACCCAGCGGCCGACGCGGTTGACATAGCGTTGCAGGTTTTGGTCGGGATGCAATGGCGACGCGCCCAAAATCATCGCGGCGATGCCATCACCCATGCTGATTTCCTCAGCCTCGGTAATGTCCTTCGCGGCCTCGACCAGCTTGGCGCCCTTGTCGATCAATTTGTTGAGATTGAAATTGCCGAATTGGGCATTGGCGGCCACAGACAGGACACAACCAGCCAACATCAAATATTTACGCAGTGTTTTCATCGACGGCCTCCACGGGCGGAATCGGCGGGATCCGCCACATCCACTTTATTCAGCGGCACTTCCCTGGCAAAACGTTCCGCCTCCGGTTTGTTGGCGGCGAATGATTTCAACGCCGCCAGTTGTTGCGGATTCGGCGTGGCCGTTTGCAAGTCCTCCGGCGACAGGCCGCGCACGCCAAGGGTGGCACTCTGCGCGCGCTGGTTGGCCGGCTGGCTGCCGCCGAGCAAGCGATTAAAACCGGTGAGAAAACCGCCGCTTTTTGTGGGCTGCGGCGCTTCTTCGATGGTGACGCCGCCGCGCAAATGCATCATGCGCACCCAGCCGGTTTGTGACTCCGTTTTGATGCGGCTCCATGCGCCCTTGCGCTCAAGCAATTGCACCTTGGATTGCGCCGCAAGTGATTGCAGTGATGGCGCGCTGTCGTCAGGCTGGGCGCGCACCTCGGTGGCGCGGTTGGTGACAAGGGTTTCCTGCGCGTGGCCCAGTGTTGCCGATGCCAACAGCGCGACACCCGCCAAACAACACAGGCGGAAAATGGTGCCTCGTGCATTGAGACGAAAAAACATGGCTGGCTCCAGAGTAATGTGCGCCCTGACGTTATGCTGATGCGCACAGTCTAAATGATTCGCGCCATGGTTGTTCAAACTGGTTATGCCGGGTTTGCCAGGGTGCTTGACCCTTGCTGCTTTCGGGATCCTGCTTGCCGCTCCGCTCGCAATTGTCTTCCTGGTGAATCGTCAGGCCGCAGTTTCTGCCGGGGCTGCGCGGCCACTCAAGCGCTGATCAGCTTCAGGTTAAACATCCTCTCCATCAACCACACCAGCGCCACCAGCATGGTAAGAATCGAACCGCCTATAAACACACCCTTGCGGTAAAGCGCAGTATTTCGCATGAGATAGGCCACCGGAAGGAAAACCGCCACGATGGCCAACTGACCGATTTCAACGCCCAAGTTGAACCCGAGCAGAGAGAGCGCCAGAGCGTCTTTGGGCAAGCCCAATTCAGTGAGTACACTGGCAAAACCGAAGCCGTGAATCAGGCCAAAACTGAAGGCCACCAGCCAGCGCCTGCGCGCCACCACCGGCCATAGATTGTTGGCCGCCGCCAGCACCACCGAGGCGGCAATCGCTGACTCCACCCAGCGCGACGGCAACGCAATTATCTGCAGCGCGGCAAGGGTGAGCGTAATCGAATGCGCGACGGTAAAGGCGGTAACCACCCACAGCACTTCCATCAGCGCCTGGCGAAATGACCCCGCTCCCGTCCAGCGCCGGTCGCCTATTGCCGGCACAACCGGCACCAGCACGGCGGGCAGCAGCAGCGCCAACAAAAACAGGATATGGTCAAAGCCGATCCAGATGTGCCAGATGCCCTCTACCAGATACTGCCCAAACTGCTTCATCCGCGAGGTCTCTCCGGCCTTGACGTTCAGCACACCGGTCTCGGGCCCCAGCACGGCCGCGTGCGGCACACCATCCAGCTCCAGCCGCAGCAGCCCGCGATGCAGGGCGTCGATATCAAACAGCAAGCGGTAGTTCAGCGCCAACGCCTGCGTGCCGGACGGGCACGTGCCGCTCAGCCGCAGCACCGCATAGGCACCGTCGGTGTGGTTGTCCACCAGGTGCTCCACCACCTGCAAAGCGCAGTCACCGCCGCGCCGCAGCGTGAGCCTGCCCAGCGCCCAGGCGGCGATGTCGGCATGTCGCGCACGCACTTCGCCCCAGGTGATGTCGCCATCGCCGTTGACGTCGAGGCCGATGGCAAAGTCGATATCGCGCAAGGCAATGTCCCACTGGCCCGACACCGCCTGCCCCTTCACGCCCAGCACCAAGTAGCTGTCGCTGGCCTTGTGCGCCATGGCGGGCATGGCTGAAATGGCGCAAAGCGAGAGCAGGAAATGAATCAACAACCGCAGCAGCAGCTTCATGGCTTGAGCTCCGGCTTGCGGTTGGGCGGCGTCGGTACGTTGGCAGGCAACTTGTCGGGCACGTTGGTGGTTGTGGCGGGCCGCACCTGCGCAGACGTCACGCCCAGTTGCCGCATATGCGCGTCTTCAAATCCGCTGGATTGCAGCCAATCGCGTACCGGTTGCGCGGCGGCGGCATCGCGCGCGGCGATGGCGGCTTCAAGCAGCGCCCGGGCATCGCGTGGTTCACGCTGCACCTTGTAGTTGGCGGCAGCCACCGCCAGCGACGCGGCCGCGTCGCCGGCCAGATGCAATTCATAGCGCGCCTCTTCGGCTCGATGCGTGGTGTCGCCGCGCATTCTGGCGGCGGCAAAGCGGTCGGACAGCGCCTGCACATGCGCCCGTGCGGACGGCAGCTTGAGCGTGGTTTCGGCCAGTGCCAGGCGCAGCAGCAAGCCGTCAGACGCTTCCCAGTCGGCCAGCCATTTCACCACCTCGGCCGGGCGCTTCTGGTCCAGCAGGAAATCGCTCCAGGCGGCCAGCAAATAGCCATCGTCGATGCCCAAGGCCAACGCGCCGCGGTAATACAGTTCGGCTTTGGCCGCCTGCCCGCGCCAGGCCGCGACCTCACCCAGGCGTGTGAGCAACCAAAGCCGGTTACCCGTGTCCTGGGTTGCGTCCAGCGCACGCTGCAAGGCGGCAAAGCCGACTTCCATTTGGCCGCTGTAAGCGCGTACCAACCCGATGCAGCCGCCATACAACGTGCCGCGGCCCAGCGCTTGCAGCGCAACGCATTCGGCTTCGGCCGCCGGGTATTTGGCCTGGACCAGGAAGATGGCGCCGCGCCAGGCGTGGGCCGGGGCAAACTGCGGGTCGGCCTTGAGCGCATTGGCAAAGTCGGCCAGCGCGCCGTCAAAGTCATGCCGGTATTGCCGCAATTGGCCGCGCACCGCGACCACGGCAGGCGCCTGGCTCTGCGCAAGCGGCGCGATAACCGCATCCGCATAGCCCACATAGCGCGGGTCGCCCCGCGCCACTGCCAGGTCGTAGTAGCGCTCGGCCAGCTTTGTGGCGGGCAGCGTGTCGGCGGGTGTTTCCCTGGCCGCGCGCGTTACCGCCGCGCGCAGGCTGGCCAGTTCGCGGGCCGTGGCATCACCGGGACGCATCGGCAAGCGCTCCAGCACCTCGGCCGGGTCAGTGGGCAGGCGGGGGGCGGCCAGCAGTTCCACCTGCGACAGGAAGACCCCTGCCAGGCCGAACATTGCAAAAACCTTTGAATACAGGGGTTTGACAGGGTGACTTATTCGCATATTTGCAATAAAATGCGGCTCACGTTCACTTTGAACGCTTACCTACCAACCAAACCTGCGAGTCTATACATGAAAAAGCTATTGTCGATGTTGATTGCTGCATCTTTCGCAACCGTTTCTATGGGCGCTTTCGCAGCGGCTCACGGCGGCGCCATGAAAGACGCGGACAAGAAAATGGAAACCTGCAAAAAGATGGATGCGAAAACAGCCGACGACAAAATGAAGGCTGAATGCAAAAAGATGATGGACGACAAAAAAGC
>JANPNJ010000028.1:0-3928 GCA_031427395.1 Burkholderiales bacterium | reverse complement strand
TTCCGGGGTCCAATTTTAGTGGTATCCCGAAAAACCCAACTTGGGCCCCGGACATGCGCATGGCAAAAAGACGCCATGCTTTTCCGGGGAAGGAGCCACAAATAAAATCACAACCGCATTTCAAACCGCAGTGCCGTTGACATGCTGGTCTTGCCCGTGCCCACCACGGTCTGCTGCTCGTTGCCCTGCAACTGGATATTGCTGTTGACCGCGTCATTGGGTGCCAGGTTGGAAAACGCCAATCGCACCCGGATGCCCGAATTCACCGTCCACAACACATAGGCATCGAACAGCCGTTTGATGCCTATTTTCTGTTGCTGGGTGTTGGTCAATTGCAGGTCGTATGCGGGCACCCAATTGAGGCTGCCGCCGACGGAAATGGGTGTGCCGCGAAAGCGGTAATCCGCGCCGAAATTGCCAGTGGCGCGTGGCTGTTCGGCCAGGCGGTTGTTGGGGCCGATCACGCTATCAACCTTGGAATCAAAGACGCTCAGATTGGTGCGGAAGTTTATGGCGGGGGCATCCTTGAATATTTCCGGCAGACGGAATTTGGCGTCGAACTCGATGCCGCTGGTGCGGGCTTTGCCAAGATTTTGCGGGCGGCTGACAAAACGTTGTGCCGTGGCCCATGACACCGTTTCCGGCGCGGTGACATTGCGGATCAAATCGGAGATGTGGCGCGTGAACATGCTCACCGACAACGTGCCACCGCCCTCAAAATAATTTTCGTAGGCGACATCCACGCCGTTGGCCAGCTCCGGTTTCAGGTTGGCGTTGCCGGCGCGATCGGGTGTGACCGAGGTGTTGGCGCCGGGCACGGGAAACAGGGTGTTGAGGCTGGGACGCGCCACCAGATTTTGGGTGGAGGGCGCGCGGTAGCTTTGGGTCAGGCTGACGCGGATTTGATCGCGCCTGGGCGACGCAAAGCGCCATACCCCATGCGCCAGTGGTGTGACCACGCTGCTTTGGTTGCTGACCGGGTTGGCAACGGTGCGGCTGTTGGTCTGGATGCCTTCCCAGCGGATGCCGAAGTAGGTCGAGAATTGCGCAGTGGGATCCCACTCGTCCTGCACATACAACGCGCGGCGGGTGGTGGAGACATCAATCTGGTTGCCAAAATCCGCGAGCAAAGGCGCACCGTTGAACAAGGTGATGGCGTTGTCGGCGCGTTTGATGGATTCATATTCCCAGCCGCCCACCAGATTGTGTTTGCCCTCGCCCCAGTTGGTCATGATTTTGCCGACCACGTTCCATGATTGGTCTTTGGTGTGGCTGTCGGTGGTCTGGATCAAAACCTGGCTGCCGTTTGCCGCGCGTTCGCGCATCGAGGAACTGGAGTCGGATTTGAATTGCCCCAAACCGCCGCGCAATTCCATGCGGGTGGATGTGTCGAGCCGTTTGGTCAAATTGGTCATGAAGCGGGCGACATTGAAGGTGCCATCATTTTCGAAGCGACTGGTGGCATAGGGCGCGGGAGAAGTCCCTGTGGTTTGGGTGAGGGTGCCATCGGCGCGGTTGGAACTGCCGTGGCGCACCAAAAACGGCTGGAAGCTGAATTGCTCGCCGGGTCCCAGCCGCCATTGGAAGCGGCTGGAAAAAAACACACTGTCGCGTTGGTCGTTGGATTGGGTAAAAGTCTGCTGGTCAAGATTCAACCTGCCGGTCGAAAGATCAACATAAGTGGTGCGTGCGCGCGTTTCAGTCAATTGGTCATTGCGGTTGGTGGAGAGCGTCAGATTGTAGGTGCCGGTGGCGCCGAACGGCTCGTTGCGCGACCACGACACGCCGGGGGAAAAACGGCCGCGCTCCGCCTGCACACCGGCGCGGATGTCGTTGTTGCGCGTGCGCAGTGGCTCGCGCAGCACCACATTGATGGTGCCGGCGATCGCGCGCGCACCGGTCTCGGCGGTGGGCGCGCGCAAAATTTCGATGCGCTCGACTTGTTCCGGGGTGATTTGCTCAATTGAAAAACCGGGTGCCATGCGTTCACCGTCGATCAGAATCTGGGTGAAGCCGCCGCCCATGCCGCGCATGGCCGGCGCACCCGGACGGCCGGGTCGGCCGCCGGTGGTAACACCCGGCAGGCGGCGCATCACGTCACCCAGATTGCTGTCGCCGTATTGCTCGATGTCCTCGCGGGTGATGATGATTTTGGAGGCAGAGGAATCGCGGCGCATATCGGTGGCGCTGCGGCGGCCGGTGACTTCCACGGCCTCTGCTTTTGGCGCGGGCTTGGCGGCGGGTTTGGCCCCATCCTTGGCTGCTTCCTTGGCCGATGCGGTGGCCGATTCGGCGGCGGGTGGCGGCGCAGCCGGGGTTGATTGCGCCATAAGGGGTGAGATGCCACTGGCCAAGGCGACGGCGAAGATTGGCAACAGGGGGCGGAGAAGTTTGGGCATAAAAAAATCCAGGTGGCGGGGGTGAGGCTTGCGGCGCGGCGCACGGCAAAAAATGTGGGTGACGCATTTTACGTTTTTGAAGGTGTTTGCTCCAATGAATTTGCGCGATTTTTGCCTGTCACGCGATAATTCAGCAACAATTTGTGTGCTGCCTTGCTGTTTGTTATGGCATTGCCCAAACCCGGCATAATCCGCCTGTGCCGGTTTAACCACATCATTGACAAACGGGAGCCGTTGGCTGTGACTGACAACAACAAAATCGTCCGTGATTTTCACCACACGCTGCTTTGGCCGGTCACGCTCAGTCCGCTGCGGCGGCAGCCCGGCACCGACGCGGTTCAATACTGGGAAAAGCTCAAGCGCAATCCCGGCCCATGGAAATATGTGGATGACACCTTGCTGGTTGAAGACGCGACGTGCGTGGCGGGCTACGAGGAGTTCGTTTACTTTTTGCCTTATGTGCAGCGGTTTTTGTACGGCGTGGGTGATGAGGGTCGCGGCGCGCAGTCGTCGCTGCACACGTTCACGCGCGACGACATTGCCAAGGTTGAAATTGAATTGACCAAAGGTGCGGCGGTCATTGCCATGGAGGTGCTGCGCGCGCGCATCTATTTTTTTTACGACATCGACGTGGCGGTTGCCGTCATGGAAGTCGCGGGCAAGGACATTGCACTGGCAGACGCGGTGGAAATCATGGATCGTTTTGGCCGACCCTATGCGCCGGCATGGGAAGGTGACAACCAGGGATCGCATTGCCCGCACCGGGTGGCGTTTTTCGGCCGGGACGGGGCGCTGCTGACGCAATCGGATTACGGCGACCGTGACAAATTCATTGATCTGGTGCGCAGCGAGCGCCAGACACCGCTGTCGATGCACTGGGAATATTTTTTGTCGCCGCTGGTGCCGTCCTACCTGCCGGGCGGCAACATCAAATACCAGCAAATCGAAAACAAGCGCATTCCGATCATGTCGTTTTTGTCGTTTGACGATCCGGCCGTGCTCACCCGCGGCGACATGGTGCGCATCGGCACCGCCTCCAAATGGGGCGATTCCGACACCCTGCCCTACGCGGTGGGCTTCCTGGAAAATTTTGAATCGGAATATTGTTATGACCGCTATTGGTGTCCAGGGCAAAACCACGGCCAGATGCTGACGCGCTACTTTTTTTGCGGCGTCAGTTTTGCGGCCATCACCAAGGCCCATGTTGACAACACCCTGCTCAGGCAATTCCGCCACCAGTTTTTCCAGATCGGCCTGATCGCCAATTTCAACAAGGCCGCGCTGCTCACCCTGTCCAACCGCTTTTCACGCGCGGTCGAGCGCCTCAACGTGCGTGATTTTGAGTCGGTCAAACAATTCAAGAAAAATGTGCGCGAAACGCTGGAAGTGTTTTTGCGATTCAACCACCGTTACTGGTTTCACGAGATTTCCAACCAGATGCAAGCCAGCGATTTTTTCAAACGCTGGTCGTATCAACTCGGCTCGGCCGCACTCTACAACGAGGTGCGGGAAGAAGCGCGCGACATCAA
>JANPNJ010000027.1:0-2559 GCA_031427395.1 Burkholderiales bacterium | reverse complement strand
TTGCCGACGGTGTCATCACCACCAATTTCTGGCCGCTGTTTGAGAATATGCCGCCCAAACCCATGTTGGTCATCCGTGGTGCGCTGTCGGATATTTTGTCCGCCGAAACACAGGCAGAGATGGCGCGGCGCCTGCCGGATGTCCGCAATGTGACCATCGCCGGACGCGGGCACGCGCCAACCCTCGGCGAGCCCGATGCACAACAGGCGATAGTTGATTTTTTGGCGGGGTTGGCGGGGTAAAACCTGCCCGCACGGGCAGCATTGCCGCAAAAAGGGCGATGGCGCTGGCCGCTGCATGATGCAATTTGCATCAAAAAATTATGACTAAACCCATTTATTGGCGGGTTGTTTCAGCTATTTATGACTGAAAACGATTGTCCAGCAATGAGTTTGTTGTTTTTTCCCCCATGCGCCTTGTAGCTGGCGGCGTAAATTCTGTGACCATTCGCAACAACTCCAGTCATAATTTAGCGCGTCGCTGAGCTGTTGTTGCGAGTGGAATCAGGATTGTTTTGCATGAATGTGCCAACTGCACCTGCTGGGACAATATCCGCCACACCTGACTCGCTGCGGTTTCAGGCTGATCCCATGGCGTACATGACCACCAAAAACGGCTTGAGCAGCGAGAATAAAAAATAACGCGGGGTTTTTCAGAATCATTCCATTCGGGTCGTTCCATTGAGCAGACTGCGCCAGATTATTTCCGGGTTCGCGCTGATTTTCACCTTGTTCTGCATGGCGGCGGACGCGGCTGCCCGGTCGCCGTTGGTGTTGACCGACGCGGCCGGCCGTGTCGAGGTGTGGCCGGTGGTCACCACCATGACCGACCTGGACGGGAAATTGACCATTGATGACGTGCGACTGCGGGTGCGAGACTTTGCCCCGCCAAAATCCGCCTACGCCACGCTGGGTTTCAAGCCAGGCATCGAGTGGCTGCGCGCGCCATTGCAGGTGGACAGCGGCTCGGACGGCGCGTGGATACTCGACATCGACTACGCGCTGCTTAATCGTGTTGATGTTTTTTTTGTCCGCGATGGCCAGGTGACACACACGCTGCGGCTCGGCAACGCGCTGGATTCCGCCGCCCGCCCCATCGCCAGCCGTTCCCACGCCGCCGAGGTGAAGTTGTTGTCCGGTGCGCAATATGAAATGTGGCTGCGGGTGGAGTCGGTCGGTGCCAAGCTGTTGCCGATCACCTTCAACAAGCTGTCCACATTCCACCGCGTTGCCGCCAACGAGCAGATGTTGCAGGGCTTCCTCACCACCCTGGGGGTGTGCCTGCTGGTGTTCAGCCTGTTGCAGTGGATCAGCCTCGGCGAATCCATGTATCTCAAGTACAGCTTGCTGGTTTTTTCCAGCGCATTGTTTTCGGTACATTTTTTCGGCATTGGCGAACAATTCCTGTGGACAGACTGGCACTGGATTGAATCCCATCTGGCGGGAATATCGTCGCTGATGGCGGCGTGCGCCACCGCCTTGTTCATCGACGACGTGCTGGGTGATGACTACAGCCGCCGGTTGCGGTTTCTCATGCGCGGCATTGCCACCTTTCTCGGGCTGGCCGCCGCCGCCCACGCCGCCGATTTATTGAGCATCCAGCAGGTGGGCATGCTGATGGGGACGCTGGGGCTGGCGCCAGCCCTGATCGGGGTGCCCGGAGCCATCACCCGCATCCACCGGCGTGACGTCATCGGCGTTTATTTTTTTGCGGCCTGGATCGGCTACTTTATCGCCAGCGCCATCATGGTTGGGGTGGTCAAAGGCCATATCGGCGCGAATTTCTGGACCCTGCATTCCTTCCAGATTGGTGCCACCTTCGACATGATCCTGTTCCTGCGCATTGCCGTGCTGCGCTCCACCGTGGTTCACGTTGCCGCCCGCCGTGCGACCCAGGAACGCGAAACCCTGATATCGCTGGCGCACACCGATTCGCTGACCGGGTTGTTGAATCGGCGCGGATTCAATGAAATCTTGAACAACAGCCTGAAAAACCGCGAAGCCGACAAATTGCTCGCGGTGTTTGTGGCCGACCTGGATCGGTTCAAGCCAGTCAACGATCAATACGGACACGATGTCGGTGACCAATTGCTGATTCTTGTCGCCAGCCGCTTGCGCGGCGCGGTGCGCGGTGCCGATATCGTCGCGCGCTTCGGCGGTGACGAATTTGTGGTGATGGCCACCGGCCTCAACAGTCCGCAGCAGGCTGCGGATCTGGCTGCCAAATTGGTGGCCGCCATTGCCGCGCTATTTGCCCTTGAGACCCATCTTTGCCAGATCGGTGCCACGGTGGGTTATGCCCTGGCGCCCAAGGACGGGGCGGATGCCGCGACGTTGCTCAAATCCGCCGACGCGGCCATGTACCACGATAAACAGCGCATGCGTGGAAGCAGGGAACAGGTTTCGGCCGCGTAATCTGGCAAAATCCTCTCACGCCATGCCAGCGCACCCGGAGGAAGCATGATTTTTGCCAAATTACTGCCACAAAACAGCAATTTTTTTGAGTTGTTCAACCAGCACGCGACCCACACCACCGATGCGGCGCGCGCCTTTGCCAAGC
>JANPNJ010000026.1:0-9908 GCA_031427395.1 Burkholderiales bacterium | reverse complement strand
TGATGTGCTGAAGAATTCACGGTCGCGCCTGCCGGTGGGCACCGCATTTCGGCGCGAGGATTTGCTGCGTCTCGCGCTGATGGCATCCGACAACCGCGCGGCCGCCGCGCTGGGCCGCACTTATCCGGGCGGCACCGAGGCATTTGTCGCGGCCATGAACAACAAGGCCCGGGCGCTGGGTCTGAACAACACCCAATTTGCCGATGCCAGCGGCCTGTCGCCGCGCAATGTGGCCAGCCCGCAGGATTTGGCGGTGATGGTGGCCGAATCCTCAAAACATGCCCAGATCCGCGAATTTTCCACCGCACCCGAGTTGTATGTGACGCTGCCCAACACCAATCGCCAAATGGGCTTCAGCAACACCAACGCGCTGGTCAAGAGCCAGGGCTGGAACATCGGTGTGTCCAAAACCGGATTTATCAACGAGGCCGGCAAATGTCTGGTGATGCAGGCCATGATCGGCAACAATCCGGTCATTATTGTGCTGATGGATTCGCTGGGCAGGCTGACCCGCATCGGCGATGCCAACCGCATCAAGAAGTGGATTGAGTCCGGCAAAGTTGCCACCGTGCCCTCGACTGTCAAGTCTGTCGCCAAAAGCGCATAGATTTTTATCGGCCACATTGGCGTGCATCGGCTTTGACCACGCCACACACGTTTTGAGCGCATAAACGACCTCACACACCGCATACGCTAAAATCGAGCGTATGAAAGTTGGTCTCTTTGTCACCTGCCTGGTTGATCTCGTCCGCCCGAACATCGGCTTTGCCACGCTCAAGCTGTTGGAGGATGCCGGTTGCGAGGTGCATGTGCCCGCAACCCAGACCTGCTGCGGCCAGCCCGGCTACAATTCCGGCGCGCGTGAGATCGCCAAAACACTCGCCCGCAAGGTGCAGGCCGAATTCCGCGATTGTGACTATGTGGTGGCGCCTTCGGGCTCGTGTTCGGGGCAGATGAAAATCCACGCGGTCGAGGATTTGTTCAAGGGTGAGATTGAGGAGCCGGAATTTCGCGTGCTCGCCGCCAAGTGGTTTGAGCTGTCTGATTTTCTGCTCAATGTGCTGCATGTCGCCCTGCCCAGGCGCACAACCGGCAACATCACCTTCCACGATTCGTGCTCTGGCCTGCGCGAACTCAACATCAAATCCCAGCCGCGTTTGCTGCTTTCGCAGGTGGGTGCCACCATCAGCGAAATGGCCGAGTGCGAAAAATGCTGCGGCTTCGGCGGCACGTTTTCGATCAAGCTGGGCGACATCTCCACCCGCATGGCCGAAAACAAATGCGTCAACATCCGCGCCACGGGTGCGACAACCTTGGTCGGCGGGGATTTGGGGTGCTTGCTGAACATCGAAGGCCGCTTGCGGCGCGAAGGCGACATGGACACCAAGGTCTATCACTTCGCCGAAATCATCGCGGGCATGGCTGGGCCAACATGAAAATCCAAAGCATGCATTTCAAGCACACCGCGTCGATGAAGCTCAACGACGCGGTGCTGCAAACGGCGATGAAAAGAGCCAAGGGCAAATTTGTTGATGGCCGCGCCGCCGCCGTGGCGGAGATTGACACCTGGCAGGACATCCGCACCCATGCCGCCGCGCTGCGCGACCGGGTCATCGACCATCTCGACGCCTACCTGATCGAGTTTGAAAAAAACGCGGTGGCGCGCGGCGCGGTGGTGCATTGGGCCCAAACGGCAGTGGAGGCGAATGCCATCATTGTTGCCATCGCCAAAAACAATGCTGTCAAAACCGTGACCAAATCCAAATCCATGGTGAGCGAGGAAATCGCGCTCAATGATGCACTGGAAGCGGTCGGCATCGAGGTCATCGAAACCGATCTGGGCGAATATATTTTGCAGCTCGCCAAGGAGCCGCCTTCACACATCGTCGCACCCGCCGTGCATAAATCCAAGGAGCAGGTGGCGGATTTGTTTGTCGCCGCCCACGGCCGGCCGCGCCTCACCGATATCGAAGCCATGACGCGGGAGGCGCGCGAAGTGCTGCGTGGCAAATTCCTCGCCGCCGACATGGGCGTGTCCGGCGCCAATTTTGTGATCGCCGAGACCGGCACCACGCTCACCGTCACCAACGAGGGCAATGCGGACTTGGTCACCACCGTGCCGCGCATTCACTGCGTGGTCACCGGCATTGAAAAAGTCATCCCGACGTTGGAAGACTTCGCCACCCTCATTCGCCTGCTGCCGCGCTCGGCCACTGGCCAGAGCGCCGCCAATTACCTGACGCTCACCACCGGTGTCAAAGCCGCAGATGAACTGGATGGCCCGGAACAAATGCATATTGTGCTGATCGATGCCGGCCGCACCAATCTGGTGGGCAGCGACATGAAAGACATGCTGCGCTGCATTCGCTGTGGGGCCTGCATGAATCATTGCCCGGTGTATCAAAACATCGGCGGCCACGCCTACGGCTGGGTGTATCCGGGGCCGATGGGCTCGGTGCTGACGCCCAGCTACATCGGCATCGAAAACGCCGGTGATCTGCCCAACGCCGCCACCTTTTGCGGCGAATGCCAGGTGGTGTGTCCGGTGAAAATCCCCCTGCCGGATTTGATGCGCAAGTGGCGCGAGCGGCAATTTGATGGCGCGCTGCGGCCTTGGGGCGAGCGTTCGGCGATTCAATTCTGGAGTGCCTTTGCCACCCGGCCAAGGCTGTACGCCTTCGCCACGCGCATCGCAGCAAAGCTGGGGTCGTGGTGGGGCGGGGCGGACAAACGCATCACCTGGCTGCCGGGACTCGACGGCTGGACGCGCGGCCGCGACATGCCCGCACCCCAGGGTGAGACCTTCCGCGCCCTGTATGCCAAACGGGTGCGGCAACCAGGTGCAAAACCATGAACGCACGTGACAATATTCTTGCCCGCATCCGTTCACAAAGCGGTCGGAAAGGTGAGACCACTGATGCAGAATTGTCCGCAGTGCGGGCACATATCAGCCAACAGGAGCGCGGGCCGCTGCCTTCGATTGCACTGGAAAATCCGCTGGAACGCTTTGTCCGCGAGAGTGAGCGCCTGAAATCCAGTGTGGACACGGTGACGGATAAAAAAGACGTACCACAAGCCGTGGCGCGCTATTTGAGCCAAAATAGCCTGAAAATGGCCGTGGTTGGCTGGCCTTCACTTTCTGATCTCAATTGGCAAGACGCGGGCATCACCTACCAAAATCGTTTGGCGGACGCCAACGATCTGGTCGGGGTGACCGAATGTTTTTGCGCCATCGGCGAAACCGGCACGCTGCTGCTGCTTTCATCTGCCACCACGCCGAAGCTGCACGCGCTGTTGCCGGAGACGCATATCTGTGTGGTTTCAATCTCGCGCATGGTGGCGACCATGGAAGATGCCTTCGCGTTGCTGCGTACCGAGCGCGGCCAACTGCCACGCGCCACTTTTTTTGTTTCGGGGTCCCTCGCGCACCGCCGATATTGAGCAAACCATCGTCATCGGCGCACACGGGCCGTATCGTGTGCACGTCATTCTGTCACCATGAAAGTTGCCATGCCCATCGGTATCGTGTCTGCATCGATTCTCCTCTTGACAACAATTTTTTCTGCGTCGCCTGCGTATGCCACAGTGGAGGCAGCCAGTATCAATGGTTCAAGCCTTGGCCTCGTCTGGCTAATACCTTTCGCGGGGATGTTGCTTTCCATCGCGATTTTCCCCCTGGCGGCTCCCCGCTTCTGGCACCACCATTTTGGCAAAATATCACTGGCATGGGCGTTGATATTTTTGCTGCCATTCGCCGCCATATACGGTTTTGGGCTGACATGGCACGAGTTGCTGCATACATTGCTGCTTGAATACATCCCGTTCATTATTTTGCTGCTGGCATTGTTCACGGTATCGGGAGGCATTTACGTACGCGGGAACCTTCATGGCAACCCCGCACTCAATACCGGACTGCTTGCGCTGGGCACTGTGCTCGCCAGTGTCATGGGTACCACTGGTGCGGCGATGCTGCTTATCCGCCCGCTCATCCGCGCCAATGACAACCGCCGCCACAACGTGCACGTCGTGGTGTTTTTTATCTTTCTGGTCGGCAATATCGGTGGTTCACTGACGCCGCTGGGGGATCCGCCGCTTTTCCTCGGATTCCTCAAAGGCGTGGATTTCTTCTGGACCACGCGCGCGATGTTTCTTCCCATGCTGTTTGCATCCGCCGTCCTGCTGGCGCTTTTTTACATGATCGACTACTACTATTACCACCATGGCGGCGAGGAGCGTCCCGCCAGGATGGACCCCACCCCCGATGCCAAATTCGGCATTGAGGGACGGGTGAATTTTCTGCTGCTTGGGGCAGTCATCGCCTGCGTGCTGCTTTCAGGATTCTGGAAGTCCGGTGTCAGTGTCAATATCGCGGGCATTCCGGTGGCGTTGCAAAGCATCGTTCGCGATGTGCTGCTGCTGGGTATCGTGGCGCTTTCCTGGAAGTTGACGGCCAGCAAAGTGCGCGAGGCAAACGCCTATGGCTGGGGGCCAATCATTGAGGTGGCAAAATTGTTCGCCGGCATTTTTATCACCATCATTCCGGCAATCGCCATCCTGCGTGCCGGCAGCGACGGTGTGCTGGCCCCCCTGGTGGCGCTGGTTTCCGGTCCGAACGGCGAACCGAACAACGCGATGTATTTTTGGCTCACTGGTGCGCTGTCCTCATTTCTCGACAATGCGCCGACTTACCTGATTTTTTTCAATTTGGCAGGCGGTGACCCCGCCATCCTGATGACCTCGCTTGCATCGACGCTGCTGGCGATTTCATGCGGGGCGGTGTTCATGGGTGCCAATACCTATATCGGCAACGCACCCAATTTCATGATCAAAGCGATTGCCGAGGATCGTGGCGTCCGTATGCCGAGTTTTTTCGGTTACATGGCATGGTCATGCGCAATTCTGCTGCCGCTGTTTGGCGTCATGACATTGATTTTTTTTCGATGACCGGGTCAACGCGGCGAAAAAAAACAGTGCCGACTGCAAGATCGGCAAACACCATGTCGCAATTGATTCAGCCCGTGCGGTGATGGCGGCGGTATTGCGCTGGCATCCGACAACAAAAAACAAAAATGCCACCCTGTTTTCCCCGCCGTCCACACAGGTGTGACAAGCCTAAAATGTTGCGCCGCAGCATGACGGGCATTGCCTGACACGCTGTGGCGATGGTATCAAATGCCCTGACTTATAGTAGCAACAAGGCAGTTGGTTTCGCTTGCGATTCAGACTGCCGCGCATTACCATCACAAGTTCGGTTGACTGTTGTTTGGCGGCAAATCGCGGCATCAGATTTGAACCCGCGGCCGCGTCCGAAACGCCACTTTCCACGCAACACCACAATTCAAACACGAGGATAAAACATGACCCAACAATCCCAGCCCACACGCCGCAAGTTCCTGGCCGGTTCCGCCGCCGCCGGTGGTGCCGCCATCACCGGTTTCCCGATGATCGCCAAGGCACAAACCGTCAGCCTGCGTTTCCAATCCACCTGGCCCGCCAAGGACATCTTCCACGAATACGCCAATGACTTCGCCAAAAAGGTGAATGACATGGCGGGTGGCCGCCTCAAAATCGAAGTGCTGCCCGCCGGTTCGGTGGTGCGCGCGTTTGATCTGCTTGATGCGGTTTCCAAGGGCACGCTCGACGGTGGCCATGGTGTGGTTGCCTACTGGTACGGCAAGCAACAGGCGCTGGCGCTGTGGGGTTCGGGCCCGGCGTGGGGCATGGATGCCAACATGGTGCTGGCTTGGCACAACTACGGCGGCGGCAAACAATTGCTCGACGACATCTACAAGAGCCTGAATCTGGACGTACAGTCATTCCTGTATGCGCCGATGCCAACACAGCCGTTCGGCTGGTTCAAAAAGCCGGTGACCAAAGTGGCCGACCTGAAAGGTGTCAAGTTCCGCACGGTGGGCCTGGCTGTGGACATCTACAACGACATGGGTGCGGCGGTCAACCCGCTGCCGGGCGCGGAGATTGTCTCGGCGCTGGACCGTGGCCTGCTTGATGCCGCCGAATTCAACAACGCCAGTTCCGACCGCAACCTGGGTTTCCCGGATGTGTCAAAAAACTGCATGTTGCAGAGCTTCCACCAGGCGTCCGAGCAATTTGAAATTCTCTTCAACAAAAAGAAATACGACGCCCTGTCAACCGAACTGAAGTCGATCATTGATTATGCGGTGCAGGCTTCGTCGGCCGACATGTCATGGAAAGCCATCGACCGCTATTCCACCGACTACGCCGAGATGAAAGCCAAACAAAACGTCAAGTTCTACAAAACGCCGGATGCCATCCTGCGCGCGCAATTGGCAAGCTGGGATAAAATCACCGCCAAGAAGGAAAGTGAAAATCCAACCTTCAAGAAAGTGAATGATTCCATGAAGGTGTTCGCGGAGCGTGCCGGTGCGTGGCAAAACGACACGCTGGTTGACTACAAGATGGCCTATAACCATTTCTTCCGCGCCAAAAAGAGCTAAGCGGGTCTGAATCAAACGGCGGCGTGATACGCCGCCGTTTTAATTTGTGCAGCCGTATCTAGCGGTTGCAAACACGGTCGGGAGCCATTGATGCAAAAAATTTTACTGGGGGTCGATAAATTCTCGACCTGGTTCGGGCAGGTGTGCTCCTGGTGTGCCGTGGGGCTGACATTGCTGATCGGCTGGGAAGTGTTTTCGCGCTATATGTTCAATGCCCCGCACGGCTGGGTGCTGGATGCGCAGATCATGCTCTACGGTGTGTTGTTCATGATGGCCGGTGCCTACACATTGGCCAAGAACGGCCATGTGCGGGGCGATGTGCTGTACGGTTTCTTTCGGCCGCGCACCCAGGCAACCCTCGATCTCATTCTCTATTTTGTTTTTTTCCTGCCGGGTGTGGTGGCGCTGACCTACGCGGGCTGGACGTTTTTCAGTGATTCGATCAAGATCAACGAACAAACCTTCTCGGCGGATCCGCTGCCCCTGTATCCGTTCAAATTCATCATTCCGCTGGCCGGTGGTTTGTTGCTGCTGCAGGGCATTGTGGAAATCATCCGCTGCGTGATTTGCATCCGCGCCGGCGCGTGGCCGTCGCGCATTGCCGACGTGGAGGAAGTTGACGTCGCAAAACTCAAGGAAATGGTTCACGTCACGGACGAGGACATTGCCGCGCTCGACAAATATGTGATTGCCGCCGGAGACAAAAAATGATTCGCAAGGAACTCTGGTTTGGCTTTGGCTTGATGGCCATTATTTTGACAGCGGTCGCGGTCATGTTGCCGTGGAGCAACATGACCAACGGCCATATCGGCCTGTTGATGCTCGGACTGGTGGTGGTGGCAATCATGTTGGGTTTCCCCACCGCCTTCACGCTCATGGGCATGGGCATGATGTTCGCGTTTTTCGCCTATTGGTCGCGCAGTGACGGCCATGCCGAGCGCGCCTTGCAGCAGACCCTCGACCTGATGGTGCAAAGCACGTTCGGTGTGATGCGCAACGACGTGCTGATTTCCATCCCGCTGTTTGTATTCATGGGTTATCTGGTGGAGCGCGCCAATCTGGTCACCAAGCTGTTCAAGTCGCTGCATCTGGCGCTGGCGCGCGTGCCCGGCTCGTTGGCGGTGGCCACACTGGTCACCTGCGCCATTTTTGCCACCGCCACCGGCATTGTCGGCGCGGTGGTGACCTTGATGGGCTTGCTGGCCCTGCCCGCCATGTTGCGCGCCGGTTACGATGTGCGTTTGTCGGCGGGAGTGATCGCCGCCGGCGGTTGCCTGGGCATCTTGATTCCGCCGTCGGTGATGCTGATTGTTTACGGCGCGACGGCCGGCGTGTCGGTGCCGCAGTTGTATGCCGGCGCGTTTTTCCCCGGCCTGATGCTCGCCGGACTGTATTGTTTGTATGTCATGCTGATTGCCAAATGGAAACCGCATTTGGCACCGCCATTGCCTGAAAATGAGCGGATTATCACGCTGCCGCCCGCCAACCGGGAAATCAACGCTGCTATCGGCACGCGCGCGTTGCCATCACTGTTGATGGCGCTCAAAGGCGGGCGCAACGCCAATATCTCCACCAAGGTGTTGCTCAAGGAGCTCGGCGTCACGTTGGCTCCCCTGTTGGTGTTTGTTGTCATCATGGGCCTGACGTGGAATGCGTTGACGCGCGCTGATGTGGTGCAGGACTTGAGCGGGCTGGAGCAATTTGGTGCCGTCGGCGCGATCGAGTCAACCTCGGGCAGATTGCAGGAACCACCGGGCAGCAGCCTGAAAGAACCTGCGGCGGAAGGTGTGCAGGAGCCGCCCGGCACGGAAAAGGAAACACCGCCGCCAGGTTCTGCAAAAACGGATGTCGCCGCCGCGGACAAGGCGCCCGTTGCCGAGACCGAACATCCGCGCGACCCGACCCCAAGGGCGTTCTGGTATGTGTTTGGCATCGGCCTTGCCATGTTGGGGGCGCTGTATGCGACCTTGACCTTTGCGCGGCTGGAAGTGTTCAAGATGTTGTTGACTTCATTTTTCCCGTTGTCGGTGATGATCCTGGCGGTGCTGGGCACCATCCTGTTCGGCCTGGCGACACCGACCGAAGCGGCGGCGGTGGGTTCCCTGGGCGGGTTTATCCTTGCCTCGGTTTATTTGTTGCTGACCCAGCCGCGCGAAAACATCATTCACGCCGCCAAAATCTGGATTCCGCTTTGGCTGCTGTTCCTGGTCTCGGTGGGGTGGTTCATCCTCTACAAGGCCGAAGTGGTGGCCACTTCACCAGCCATCTGGGTCGGCTGGATGTCCATAGGCGCATTCGGCATTTGGGCGGTCATCGCCATGGTGCAGGCAAAGATGATCGGCACGGTGCGTGAATCCGCCTACCTCACGGCCAAAACATCGGCCATGGTTTGCTGGTTGTTTGTCGGCTCGTCCATTTTCTCGGCGGCGTTTGCCCTGCTCGGCGGACAAAGTATTGTTGAGACTTGGGTGCTGTCGCTCGGCCTCACGCCGTTGCAGTTCATGTTGCTGGCCCAGTTCATTATCTTTGTTCTGGGCTGGCCGCTGGAGTGGACCGAGATCATCGTCATTTTCATGCCGATCTTTATTCCGCTGCTGCCGAAATTCGGCATCGACCCGCTGTTTTTTGGTTTGTTGGTCGCGCTGAATTTGCAGACGGCGTTCCTCTCCCCGCCGGTGGCGATGGCGGCGTTTTATCTGAAGGGTGTTGCGCCGCCGCATGTCACCTTGAACCAGATATTTGCCGGCATGATGCCGTTCATGGGAATTCAGATATTGGCGATTTTGCTGCTGTACGTGTTCCCACAAATCGGCCTGTGGCTGCCTAATTTGTTGTACAACTAGGGTTATTCCGGACTTTCGCCGGAATAACTTGCCGCGCTCAAACGGACGCCACACCTGTCGGTGTGGTGCCGTTTAGCTTGGCAGGGTTAATGAACGCTTGCTGTTTTCTTTTTGCATATGAAACCGAAAATTCTAATAACACGGCAGGTGTTTCCCGAAATAGTGGATACGCTCTCGCAACAGTTTGATGTTGACCATAACGAGAGTGACAATATTTTCAGCGCGGAAACCCTGCGTGAGCGTGCCAGGGATTGTGCGGGGGTCATGGCCTGCCTCACCGAAAAAATTGACGCGGCGTTTTTTGCTGCCTGCCCGGGCGTGAAAGCGGTGTGCAACATCGCCGTCGGTTACAACAACATTGATGTGGCGGAGGCAACAAGGCGCGGCGTGAAAGTCACCAACACGCCCGGCGTGCTGGATGACACCACCGCGGATTTGACCTTTGCATTGCTGATGGCGACCGCGCGGCGCATCACCGAAACCGAAGTGCTTCTGCGGCGCGGTGAATGGAAAAAAGGTTTTGCCCTGCAACAGTGGCTGGGCTGCGACATTCACCACGCCACCCTCGGCATCATCGGCATGGGGCGCA
>JANPNJ010000025.1:0-2873 GCA_031427395.1 Burkholderiales bacterium | reverse complement strand
GATGGTGGTTTTGCCTGGCAGCGGTGCTGGCGTGACCACTGATGCCGGGATGGGCTCTTTTGCGGGCATGGATGCGAGCAAATCATCGACCTGCGCAGATATTTTCATCGACAGCTTGAGTGCGTCTGTTGACCCCAGAGGCATCCCACGCGAAGTTTTTGCAACTGTTGCATGCTGGATTTCAACAGGCGGCGGCGCGGTGACCGGCTCGGCCACGGGCGAGTCTGGCATGTCGGGTGCCACCATGGTGACAACGGCGCGCGCAGGCACAGCAGGCGCATAAGGGACATAAGGGGCAGGAACCACTATGGGCGCGACTATCGGCAACGGGTTGGCCGGCCTGTCCCGCCAGACTGTCACCGCAACGGCACTCGCCACAACCACACCGCCGACTCCCGCGATCAACAGAATGCGCGGCAAACTCCGGTGTGACCGGCGCGCCGACACATTGCGCGGCGGCGGATGCGATTCGGCTGCGGTGGGTTCCGCTGCATTGCGGCGGTCAATATCCTGCAACATGCGGTTGACCACACTCATGACCGATTCACCCGCCGTCCCGGTGCCAGCAGTCGGCGCAGCCATGCAGTGCCCCAGCGCGCCGTGGCCGGCATGACCGCGTCGGTATCGTCGGCCGCCAGCATGACGTGATGCCGCAATACCCTGTCGCCGCCTTCGCCAAACGCAAGCATCAACGCCTTGTGTGCGATCACGTTGATCAGGCGCGGAATCCCGGCGCTGCGCTCGGACAACGCTTCAATGGCGGTATCGGTGAATATCCTGGGGTCCTGGGCACCGGCCACCTGCAACCGGTAATCGACATAGGTGCCCACTTCTTTGGTCTGCAACGGCTCAAGGTAATCCGCAAAGGTAATGCGTTGCAGAAGCTGGCGCAAGTGCGGCTGCGCCAATTTGACATCCAACTCCGGTTGTCCGAACAATACAATCTGCAGGAGTTTGCGTTTTTCGGTTTCGATGTTGGACATCAGGCGCAGGGCTTCAACGGTGTCATCCGGAATGCATTGCGCCTCGTCGATGATCAGCACCACTTTGCGCCCGCGCCTGGCGTGTCCCAACAGGCTGCGCTTGAGCTCCTTGACAATGCGGTGCGATGACTCGTTGCCTTCAATCTCGATGGACAACTCCTCACAAACCGCCAACAGCATATTGCGTGCATCCAGTGCCGGATTGGGAATGTATGCCGTCTCGCATTTGGCCGCGAGTGCCGCCAGCAGGCGGCGGCACAGCAGGGTCTTGCCGCAACCGACCTCGGCGACAATTTTGACAAATCCCTCGCCGGAGCGCAGCGCCACCAGCAAGGTATTCAATGCGGCTTGCGCGCCTTCGTGGGCAAAGAAAAAGGCCGGATCCGGGGTTAGCGAAAACGGTTTCTCGGTCAGCCCGAAGTGACGCTCGTACATCGTTCGCTACTTCGGCGCCGCCGACGGCGCTCCATCGATATTGATGATGCGCCGGGCGCTGTTTAACTCTTCAAGCCGATCCTTCGCCTCGCGTCCCTGCTCGCGCCAATCCTCGGCGGTACGAATGATGGTGGGTTTGATCAACACCACAATTTCACGTTTGGAGCCGGTCTTTTGCTGGTTGCCGAGCAAATTCGACAGCAGCGGAATACGGGTCGAGCCGGGCAAACCGGAGCGGCTGCCCCTGGATTCCACCTGCATCAGGCCGCCGATGGCAACGATATGGCCATCGGTCACGCGCACCACAGTGTCGGTTTCGTTGGTGCTGTTGGCGGGAAGGGGCAGGCGCAGCACACCCAGCGTTGCGCCCAAATCAACCTGCTTGATCACCTCGGAAACCGAACTGACCGAGGGATGAACGTGCAAAGTAATGGTGTCGCCCTGATCGATCTGCGGCATCACGTCCAGCGCAATCCCGGAAAAAAACGACGACAACGCAATGGTCGGCAAGGTGGTGGTGTTTCTGTTGCCGGTGTCGCTTGGCGTGATGGTGCCGCCGGTGATGCCGGTGACGAAGTATTCATCCGTGCCGACCTTGAGCACCGCCTTCTGGTTGTTCAGCGCCGCGACCCTGGGACTGGACAATATTTGTACGTCCCCCTGCGTTTCCAGAAAACTCAGCACGCCCTCAAAATTGCGCTGCCCAAAGACCAAGCCAAAAATTCCGCCACCCAATGCTGGGAAAGCGGTGACATCCGGCAATGCCGGTTGCGCACTGCCTGTATTCAAGGGAAATCGATTGTTGCTGCTCGGTGTCAGGCTGACGGTGCCGCCGGCACCGCGACCGCGCAACAGCGTCCAATCAATGCCGCTCTGAAAACCATCACGCAACTGCACCTCGACAATTTTTGCTTCCAACATCACCTGTCGTTCCACCGCGATGCGCGAAGCTTTGAGAAAGGCCTCGACCTGACGCAACTCCTCTGGCATGGCGCGCACCGCGACAATTCCCGACTGCGGGCTTAACACCACATTGCGTCCGGTGCCATTGCCGACAATGCCACGCAGCACATCGCCTAATTCGCCCCAAAAGTCAGTCTTGGAGGTGGTGGAAAGACGGCTGTTCTCAAACGATTGCTGTTGTGCCTGTCCCGCACCCGCTGATGCAGGTTGTCCAGCAGCGCCACCGCCACCGGGTACTGCCGTGGCTCCTGAATTCACGCGAATTTCGCTCTTGCCGTCACGTTTTGCATTCAAATAATTGACCGTGAAAATCCGCGTCTGCAAGGTTGGCGGAAAAACCGTGATGCGTCGGCCATCAATTTTGAAATCATAGCCATACACATCGCGTATGGCTTCCAGCGCTTCGCGCACGGTTGTCCCGCGCAGGGTAACGGACAAGCTGCCCGCGACCTCGGGGTGCATCAACATGCTGTACCGGGTGTCGGTGACCAT
>JANPNJ010000024.1:0-2475 GCA_031427395.1 Burkholderiales bacterium | reverse complement strand
CCAGCAATAAAACCGCGCCGCGCCAGGCAGCGGGAAGGTCAATCAACCATAATGCACCCATGGCCGCAAGCCCCGCGCACAGGGTCACAATGAGATTGGCCATTGAGGGCTTGTGCAGCACCCAGCGCGGGTCTTCTAGATCGGTCATGCGCGCAAATTTACCGCATTTCCGCTGTTCATTCCCCCACTACAGGTACAAACATGAACGAACGCTGGACCCAACTGCTGATTTCCCAGGGCGCACAATTTGCCGATGGCCGGGTGGTGGCCTATGACAGCGCCGCACCGGTGCCGCCGGGCGAGTCTGTGCTGTGTGATTTGTCGCACTACGGTGTGCTGGAGGTGGCTGGCGACGATGCCTCTGCCTTCATGCAGGGACAGTTCACCAATGACGTGGCAGCACTTGGCCTCGGCCAGGCGCAATGGAATGGCTGGTGCTCGCCCAAAGGCCGCCTGCTCGCCACGTTTTTGCTGTGGCGGGAGGCGGCGGCGTTTTATCTCTTGATGCCGCGCGCCATCATGCCAGCGATACAAAAAAAACTCGCCATGTATGTGCTGCGCTCGAAAGTCAAACTGGCTGACGTGAGCGACACCCGGCAGCGGCTGGGCGTGATCGGCGCAGTCGGGGCAATGGCTGCCCTGCCGCATTCTGATTTTGCCAGCGTGCTCACCAGCGTGGACAGCGCCCAGGGCCGCCTGATCCGGCTGTCCGCCCAACGTCATGTGCTGATTGCCGCCACCGACACCGCCGTCGGTGTGTGGACGCAATGGGCGCAGACCATTGCCAAGGCCGGCGCGGCGCGCTGGGATCTGGCGATGATCCGTGAGGGCATCATTGACATCAATCCCGAAACCCAGGATGCGTTTGTGCCGCAAATGGCCAATTTTGAATTGATCGGCGGCGTGAGTTTCACGAAGGGTTGTTACACCGGCCAGGAGATTGTCGCCCGCACCCAGTACCGCGGCATTCTCAAACGGCGCATGGCGCGGGTATCATTTATGGCCGATGCCGCGCCGCCGCCCGGCACTGCCATCTATTCGCCGGCATTTGGTGACCAGGCGTGCGGTGTGATTGCGCTGGCGGCCGACGCTGGCGGCACGATGGAGGCACTGGTGGTCGCGCAGATAGACAGCATCACCGGCAACAGTCTGTTTTTGGATGCCGCACACACGCAGCCGATGACTGTTTTGGATTTGCCTTACGCGACAGGCTAGCCTGGATATTTAGCGCAGCTCGCGGCGCATTTCCAGATGCGGTATGCCCGCCTCCAAAAATCCCGACCCGTGCGACAGAAATCCCTGTTTGTAATAAAACGGGGTCGCATGGGTCTGCGAATTCAGCCGCACATGGTGATAACCACGGGCTTTGGCATCCGCACAGAGGAATTCCAGCATGGCCGTGCCGACGCCCTTGCCCCGCCAGGCACGCAATACCGCCATGCGACCGATGCGCGGCATGGGCACTTCGAGCAGCAGCCGGGCGGTACCGATGGCTTCTCCACTCGCGGTTTGCGCCAGCACGTGGACAACCTGTGACGGATCGGCGTCGAGGCTGTCCCGCTCAATCTCCACCGGAACATGTTGCTCCAGGACGAATACGGCATAGCGGATTTGCGAAAGAATGTCGTGGGTCGCCTGCCACTCAGCGAGAGTGACCTTGCACAGCGGATGGGTCATCTTGGTGGTGCGGGGGTAAACGCCGTTTTGAGGTTTCTGATCGCCAATAAATGGCTGTTGATGGGTTGAACGTGCTGCTGAATCATGGGTCATTTTGATCAGAAGTTGGTCGTGTCTCAACATTGTTAATTTTTGTCACGGCGCATAATACCTGCAATCAATGTTTATAAAAAAATCTATTTTTTGTCACGCACGCGATGTGCCAGGCCTTCTGCCTGAATCGCTCAAAAATTAGGCTTGGGCGCTGCCGATTGATATCGATTGATTCCCTCAAGAATGGCGTTTTTTGCCTCCTCGACGCCAAACCAGCCCTCGACCTTGACCCATTTGCCGGGCTCCAAATCCTTGTAATGTTCAAAAAAATGCGCGATCTGGTTGAGCTGCACAGGCGGCAGGTCATGGACATTTTTGACATCGTTGTAGATCGAGGTCAGTTTTTCGATTGGCACCGCCAGCAGCTTTTCATCGCCGCCCGCCTCGTCGGTCATTTTCAGCATGCCCAGCGGGCGGCAGCGCACCACCACGCCGGGTATCAGTGGATGCGGGGTAATCACCAACACATCGACCGGATCACCGTCGTCGGACAAGGTGTGCGGGATATAGCCATAGTTGCACGGATAGTGCATCGATGTGGACATGAAGCGGTCAATGAACAGTGCGCCCGTCGCCTTGTCGAGCTCATATTTGATCGGATCACCGTTCATGGGAATTTCAATGACGACATTAAAATCATCGGGCACATCACGGCCGGAATCGACTCGGTCTAGGTTCATGGCATGGCGCTTTCAAGGGGGAAAA
>JANPNJ010000023.1:0-2733 GCA_031427395.1 Burkholderiales bacterium | reverse complement strand
ATACTCGAAAATTTTGATGTGCCCCTGCGGCTGGAGCAACTGCTCGGTCTGCTGGAAACCGAAATCGATATTTTGCAGGTCGAAAAACGCATTCGCGGCCGCGTCAAGCGCCAGATGGAAAAATCCCAGCGCGAGTATTATCTGAACGAGCAGGTCAAGGCGATCCAAAAAGAACTCGGCGAAACCGAGGAAGGCGCGGACATCGATGAGCTTGAGAAAAAAATCAAGGGCGCGCACATGGCCAAGGAAGCACGTGTCAAGTGCGAGAATGAGCTGAAAAAATTAAAGTTGATGTCACCCATGTCCGCCGAAGCGACGGTGGTGCGCAATTACATCGACACCGTGGTGAATTTGCCGTGGAAGAAAAAATCCAAGGTGTCGACGGATCTGGCCAACGCCGAAAAAGTATTGGACGCCGACCACTACGGCCTGGAAAAAATCAAGGAACGCATCGTCGAGTATCTGGCGGTGCAGTCGCGCGTTGATAAATTAAAGGCACCCATTTTGTGCCTGGTGGGCCCGCCCGGTGTCGGCAAGACTTCGCTGGGCCAGTCCATCGCCAAGGCCACCAACCGCAAGTTTGTGCGCATGTCGCTGGGTGGCGTGCGCGACGAATCCGAAATCCGCGGGCACCGCCGCACCTACATCGGCTCGATGCCTGGCAAGATTTTGCAGAACATGACCAAGGTGGGGGTGCGCAATCCGCTGTTCCTGCTCGATGAGGTCGACAAGATGGGCATGGATTTTCGCGGCGATCCGGCCAGCGCCCTGCTTGAGGTGCTTGATCCCGAGCAAAACCACACCTTCCAGGATCATTACGTCGAAGTCGATTTTGATTTGTCCGACGTGATGTTTGTGGCGACCTCGAATTCCTACAACATTCCACCGGCCTTGCTGGATCGCATGGAGGTCATCCGCCTGGCCGGCTACACCGAGGACGAAAAGGTGCATATCGCCCGCCAGTATCTGCTGCCCAAACAAATGAAGGCCAATGGCGTCAAGGAAAACGAACTGAGCATTGCCGACCACGCGCTGCGCGACATTGCCCGCTACTTCACCCGCGAGGCGGGCGTGCGCGGCATGGATCGTGAAATTGCCAAAATTTGCCGCAAGGTGGTGAAGTCCCATTTGACCGGTGCCAAGCAGGGCAAATCCCTGATATCCGTGAAAAATCTCGACAAGTACCTGGGCGTGCGCCGCTATTCCTACGGCATTGCCGAAAAAACCAACCAGGTCGGGCAAGTCACCGGACTGGCATGGACCGAAGTCGGCGGTGAATTGCTTACCGTCGAGACGGCGGTGTTGCCGGGCAAGGGGGTCA
This sequence comes from Burkholderiales bacterium, assembly GCA_031427395.1. Classification (GTDB taxonomy): domain Bacteria; phylum Pseudomonadota; class Gammaproteobacteria; order Burkholderiales; family Usitatibacteraceae; genus UKL13-2. Next base: position 1,412 of record JANPNJ010000023.1, on the reverse strand, counting down.
TCAAACGCACCGGCAAGCTGGGTGACGTGATGCAGGAGTCCATTGAAGCGGCGATCTCGGTGGTGCGCGCCCGCGCCAAATCGCTCGGCATCGCCCACGATTTTTACGAAAAAAATGATTTGCATGTGCATTTGCCGGAAGGGGCGACACCGAAAGACGGGCCGTCCGCCGGCATTGCCATCGCCACCGCGCTGGTCTCGGTGTTGACCGGCATTCCGGTGCGCTGCGATGTGGCCATGACCGGCGAAATCACCTTGCGCGGTGAAGTGCTGCCGATTGGCGGGTTGAAGGAAAAACTGCTCGCCGCCGCGCGCGGGGGCATCCGCACGGTGCTGATTCCGGAGGAAAACCAAAAAGACCTGGTTGAGATTCCGATTGAAATCACCCGCGACCTGACAATACTGCCGGTGCGCTGGATTGACAAGGTGCTGGAGCTCGCCCTGGAACGCAAGCCCGTGCCCATTGTTGACGCCGATGTGCCGCTCGAAGGTGGGGCAGTGGTTTCGGCCAAGGACACCAAAAAAGACGACAAGCCGATCGTCACCAAGCATTAGTCGCGTGTGACGGCCAAAGTGGTGGCAGCCGCGCAACGAACGTCGCAATTGATTGGCGTCACCCGTTATTCACTTGACACATGCCTCCGCAAAAAGCTATAAAATAAGCTTCACTAATTTGGCGGTGACGTTTTTCCAAAAAGTGATAGCAGCCGATGTCGGCCAGTCATGCACATCGGCGGCGACAATTTTTTGCAGTCACATTCATGTCGCGTGTTACCTGGTGACGCGCAATTTCAACACAGAGAGGTTTCCCCTTGAACAAGACCGAGATGATTGAAACGGTTTCAAAATCCGCTGATATTTCCAAAGCCGCCGCCGGCCGTGCCGTTGAGGCCGTGATTGCCGCCGTGCGTGGTTCGCTGAAAAAGGGGCAAATGGTCACCATGGTGGGATTCGGCACTTTTTATGTTGGCAAGCGCGCCGCGCGCAGTGGCCGCAATCCGCGCACCGGTGCCTCGATCAAGATCAAGGCCGCCAAGGTGCCAAAATTCCGCGCTGGCAAAGCACTCAAAGATGCGTTAAACTAGCAGGCTTTTCCGGGTGCTTAGCTCAGTTGGTAGAGCGTCGCCCTTACAAGGCGAATGTCGGGGGTTCGAGCCCCTCAGCACCCACCAGAGGTTTTGGTTCAGGTGAAGCGTTCGTTGGTTCTGCTGCAAAACTGGAGTGGTAGTTCAGTTGGTTAGAATACCGGCCTGTCACGCCGGGGGTCGCGGGTTCGAGTCCCGTCCACTCCGCCAATTCATAAAAAGCGACCGCAGGGTCGCTTTTTTATTTGGATTTTTTTTTAACGCCGATTGTCGCCGCATAATTACCCAGAGGTTTGCAGGGGCAAAGATTCCAAGGTTTTTTAGGGGG
>JANPNJ010000022.1:0-8296 GCA_031427395.1 Burkholderiales bacterium | reverse complement strand
ATCCTTGGCCGGCTTGAGTGCGACCTTCACCGGCGCGGGCTGTTTCGCCGCCTCATCCGCCAGCTCGCCAAAGCTTGCCTTTTGCCCGGCGGGACCCAGCACCGTGCCGTTGACAGCGCGGCATTTTCCGGCGGCGACTTTACAGCGATTGGCCGAAGGTCCCTCCAAAATCGTACGAGCAATGGCACCGACGGTGCGCAGTTGTTCCCAAGAATTGCTGAATGTCGATGAGACGCCGGTGATCTGCATGCCAAACGCGGTATGCACATAGATGGGCGCGGCCGGTGCCAATTCGGCGCGGACGTTGCGCCAGTCGCATTGCAATTCTTCGGCCACCAGCATCGGCAGGGAAGTCATCACCCCCTGGCCGAATTCGAGATGTTTCACCTGCACCGTCACCGTGCCGTCACGCGCGATGCGCAAAAATGCATTGGGTTGGTTCAGGTCTGGCTTGGCTTCCTGTGCCTGGGCAAGACGATTGCCCAACGACAGATCAAAACCAATCACCAGGCCACCGCTGGCGGTGGCCTGCAAAAACCGGCGGCGTGAGGTGGCGACTTGGGGCTTGTTCAATAATTTGTCCATGATTTTCGCCTTTGCCCTATGCCTTGGTTGGTTTTTTTGCTGCGACCGGCTTGCCCGCCGCCGCCACCTTGATAGCCGCACGCACCCGGTTGTAGGTGCCGCAGCGGCAGATGTTGCCGTCCATGGCCGCATCAATTTCGGCGTCCGATGGCGACTTGTTTTTGGCCAGCAGTGCGGAGGCCGCCATGATCTGACCAGACTGGCAATAGCCACATTGCACCACGTCCTCCGACAGCCATGCCTCCTGCACTTTTTTGCCAACCGGCGATTTGCCGATGATTTCAATGGTGGTGACGCGCTTGCCGGCCACCGCGGAAAGCGGCGTGGAACACGCACGCAGCGCCTCGCCATTCACATGCACCGTACACGCCCCGCACAAGGCCATGCCACAGCCGTATTTGGTGCCAGTCAATTGCAGGTTGTCACGCAAAAACCACAGAAGCGGCGTGGTGGGATCGACATTGGTGGAAATGCGTTCGCCATTGACAGTAAATAGCACCATGAAAAACTCCGTGAAAAAATTTGCGCCGCAGGATGGCGGCGCGGGTTGAGCCTGTGCAAAATTTTACGCTGAAAACCGCACCGAGAAAGCCAGTGTTTCCGCTGCGGTCAAACCTGTTGGTGTAACATGTCAAACGTTTTGCGGTCCGCAGTTCACCGAGTCGTTGCCGCGCAACTTTGTTGCGAGCTAAACCTGCCGCACCACCCACACCCATCAGGTCAACTCTTTGCGAGCCCTGCTGCAAGTCGGCAACTCCAGCACCCGTCGTGGCACGCAGGAGAATGACATGTCATCAAAGACTGAAAGCACACCCGTTGCGCTGCACATCGCTGATCTCTCGGCATTTTGCAAGGCGCTGCGAACGCAACTTCCCGGCACCGATGCCCCCGGCCATCTGGCACTGCTGAACATGCTGGCGCGCAGCGCCGGCCACCGCAACTATCAGGCATTGCGTGCCAAGCCTTCGCGCATTGAAACCCCCGCCACGCCAACACCCGCCGCCGCCAAAGCGATTGTGTTGCCGCGTGACATCGACTTGCCAAAGCTGACCACGCGTGTCATCAACCACTTTGACACCAGCGGGCGGCTGATGCGCTGGCCGACCCAATACAGCGTGCAGCAATTGGCAATGTGGGGGCTGTGGTTGCGCCTGCCGGGCAAACGCGATCTCACCGAAACCCAGGTGAACGGCTACCTCAACGCCTTCCACACCTTCGCCGACCCCGCCACCCTGCGCCGCGAATTGGTCAACGCCAAGCTGCTGTGGCGCACCATCGACGGCCGTGTTTACCGCAAGGTCGCCAAGCCGCCACAGGAGGAAGCCAGCCAATTCATCAAGCAATTGATGGGGATGACGACATGCTGAGCGAGCCGATGCCGGATTTCGCTGGCAAACCTGAACCCACTCTGCCTGCCTCACCCATTGCCGGGCTCAGCACCATTGATCTCACACCTAGATTTGCGCCGCTGCTGCAGAAATTTTTCAATGACAACCCGGCGTATTTCCTCGCCACATCGGGTGCGCCCGCCAGCCCCGATGCGGCATGGGAGGAAATTACCAAACCGGTTCCCGCCGAATTCAGCTATACAAAAAAATGGGTGGTGGGCTATATCGATACCAAGGGTTCATTGGCTGCCATGGCCACCATCATCACCGACCTCCCGGTGACTGCCGTTTTCCATGTGGGGACATTCATTGTCGCTACGGCGCATCATGGCAAACTCCTGGCTCAGACCTTGTATCGCGGGCTCGAAAGCTGGGCAGTCGGCAACGGTGCCGCCTGGATGCGCCTTGGGGTGGTAGAGGGCAACATCCGCGCCGAGCGGTTCTGGGTGTCGCAGGGATTTATCCCGGTTCGCCGACGTTCGGGCATATTGATGGGCGCGCGTTCTGTCACGGTGCAAGCCATGTTCAAGCCACTCGCGGCAGGCACCCTGGAACAATATCTCGCCCTCGTTGCCAGGGATCGATCCGATGACGTGAAAGCACCATGAACATGCATTAGCGCGACGCATCATGGCGCTTCAACGCGTGCTTCCACTTCAGCAACTTGCTGTCCGCCGTCAGCAGCGACGCACCCTGTGTGATGGCGGTGGCGGCGATGAAACGATCGGCGGGGTCTTTGTGCGGCAGATCGAGATGTACCGCGAGCATGGCGATTTCGCCGTCCACCGGCAACTCGATCAAGCCGGCGGCAAGCAGTTGCGCGCGCCACGAGGCGGGCGATTGCAGCAGCCGCATGCGCTTGGCGGCGTGCAGCATTTCACATTCCCAAAAACTGATGGCGCTGACCGCCAGTGCGCCTGCATCCCATGCCGTCTGGATAATACGCCGCGCCGATTTACCCAACGCTTCACTGTCCTGGTTCATCCAAACCAGTGCGTGTGTGTCGAGGACAATCATTTATTTGCATCCCATTGCACATCAACCGGTGACATGATGTCGCCCTTGATTTCAATCATGCCCTTGTGCAGGGCAAAGGGCGAGGCGGGACGCGGTTTGACCGGCGGGCGCAGCTCGGCCACCGGCTTGCCGTTTTTGGTGATCAATATGCCCTCGCCGGTGGCGGCGACCTGATCCATCAGGGCAAGGCATTTCGCCTTGAATTCGGAAGCCTGGATGACCTGCATGATGAACTCCTTTATCTGACCATGGTTATGACCATGGTCAGATTAGCGGATTTCAGTTGGCAATACAACCTATTGGCCAATAAAAATGCCACCCAAAGGTGGCATTTTTGATGTTGGTGCGCCCGGCAGGATTCGGTCACCTCCGCCGACCCGGGTGCGGCGGCGCTTGCAGCGCATCGCCGTCACCTTTCGAATCCGCACACGGGCAATACTGTTTGCCCGTTCGGGCGAACCCCAAAAATAAAAATGCCACCCAAAGGTGGCATTTTTGATGTTGGTGCGCCCGGCAGGATTCGAACCCACGACCCCTTGGTTCGTAGCCAAGTACTCTATCCAACTGAGCTACGGGCGCAATATTTGCAATTATAACAGCACATTAGAGCGAACAATCGTTGGCGGAGACCGAGGGATTCGAACCCTCGATGCAGCTTTTGACCGCATGCTCCCTTAGCAGGGGAGTGCCTTCGACCACTCGGCCAGGTCTCCGAACTGCTCTAATCCGGCAATTATACGCAAACCGCACTGCGCCGTCACGTTTCGGTGCGCGGCGGTGTCAGTTTTTACTTCAATTCCCCCAATAAAAACGCCCATTGCAGCGCCGAGCGGTAGGCCAATTGCTGGTTGTTGGCCGAGGCCGAATGGCCGCCTTCGATGTTTTCGTAATACAGCACGTTGTGCCCCTGCTCGCTCATTTTCGCCATCATCTTGCGGGCATGGCCGGGGTGGACGCGATCATCGCGGGTGGAGGTGACAAACAATACGCGCGGCATTTTTACACCGGGCTTGACGTTTTGATACGGCGAATACTTGGAGATGTATTCCCACTCCTTGGGGTCGTCCGGATTGCCGTATTCGGCCACCCACGAGGCACCAGCCAGGAGCTTGTGGTAACGCTGCATGTCGAGCAACGGCACACTGCACAACACCGCGCGGAACAGATCCGGGCGCTGCACCATCACCGCGCCGACCAGCAGGCCGCCATTGGAGCCGCCGGAGATGCCGAGATGGCGCGGGGCGGTGATTTTTTTGGCAACCAAATCTTCTGCCACCGCGATGAAGTCATCAAACACTTTTTGCCGGTTGGCTTTCAGGCCGGCCTGGTGCCAGCGCGGACCGAATTCGCCGCCGCCGCGGATATTGGCGACCACATACACGCCACCTTGCGCGAGCCAGCCGTTGCCGATGCTGCCGGAGTAGCTTGGCAACTGCGAAATCTCAAAGCCGCCGTAGCCGTACAACAGCGTCGGATTTTTGCCGTCGAGCTTCGCGTCTTTTTGCATGATGACAAAGTACGGGATTTTTTCGCCGTCTTTGGAAGCCACCTCGAATTGCTCGACCTTGTAAGGTGCCGCATCAAAAAACGCCGGCAGGGCTTTGAGGCTTTCACGATTGTCCGTGCCCGCCTTGGCCAGCATCAGTGTCGAGGGGGTGAGGTAGTTGGTGAGGGTGACAAAATAATCGTCGCTGTCGTTGGCATCCACCGCGCCCACGCCCAGCGTGCCCAATCCCGGCATGGCTACATTGCGGCGCTGCCATTTGCCGTCCTTGAGACTCAATTCGACCAATTTGTTTTTGACGTTGTCGAGCTCGTTGATGATGATGAAATTTTTGGTGACGGCGATGCCGGCCAGCGATTTGCGTTCGCTGCCCTCAAACAACACATCAAAATTGCGCGCACCTTTCATGAATTGGTCGAAGTTGATGGCCAGCAGCGAGCCTTGTTTGAAGGTTTGCCCGCCGACCGTCCACGCGGATTTGAGGCGAACACCCATCTGGTCACGGAAATAGCTGAAATTGGCATCGGCGGGAATATCCACCTTGGTCAATTTGCCGCCCTCAATCACCTGGGTTTCCGAGGTGAAGAATGTCACACCACGGCGCACAAACTGGCGGGTTGGATAGCCTTTTTGCTCGGTCTGGTTGGCACTGACGCTGATGTCCTCCAGCTTGCCCTCAAAGACCGTTTTTGCTTCGCCAATCGGTGTGCCACGCCGCCAGATTTTGCTGATACGCGCATAGCCGGATTGGGTTTGCGAGCCGGTGCCAAAATCGGTTTGCACAAACAGCGTATTGGCATCGATCCAATCCACCGAACCCTTGGCTTCCTTCAATGCAAAGCCGTCTTTGACAAATGACTTTGACGCCATGTCCCATTCCCGGATCACCACTGCGTCGGCACCGCCGCGCGAGAGCGAGATCATGCATTGGCTGTAGTCCGGGTAGCGGCAATTGCCGCCGCGCCATACCCAATTGTCCTTTTCATCCTTGGCGAGCTGATCCAGATCGAGCACGGTTTCCCATTTTGGCGCGGGCTTTTTGAATTCCTCGAGTGTGGTGCGACGCCATACGCCGCGGATGTTGTTTTGATCCTGCCAGAAGTTATAAAACCAGTTGCCGCGTTTTTGCACAGCCGGGATGCGTTCACGCGAATTCACCACGTTGAGAATCTTGTCGCGGATCGGCGCGAACTGCGGGTGCGCCTCGATTTCCTTCTGTGATTTGGCGTTTTGTTCCTTGACCCAGGTGATGGCTTTGTCACCCATCACCTCTTCCAGCCAGAGGTGGGAATCATTTTGTGCGCTGGTTTGCGCCGAGGTTGTCATCGAAAAAAATCCTGTCATCACAGCCAACGCCAATATTCGAAACATCGTGGTTTCCCCAAAAAAAATGGCCGCGCCTTGGTGAAATTGGCACGGCCATGGTTTGCAAAAAAAATCAGACCGCGGACTGCTCCAACTCAAAGGCGCTGTGCAGCGCACGCACCGCCAGCTCCATGTATTTTTCATCCACCACCACCGAGGTTTTGATTTCAGAGGTGGAAATCATCTGGATGTTGACGTTTTCCTTGGCCAGGCACGCAAACATGCGTGCCGCCACCCCGGCGTGTGAGCGCATGCCGATGCCGACAATGGAAACCTTGGCGATCTTGTTGTCGCCTGTCACCCCGCGCGCGTTGATGGCCGGCTTCACCACATCGTTGAGCAGCGCCAGCGCCTTGTTGTAATCATTGCGGTGGACGGTGAAGGAAAAATCGGTGATGCCTTCGGAAGAGGTGTTTTGGATAATCACATCAACATCGATGTTGGCCTCGGCGATGGGCCCCAGGATCGAGTAGGCGATGCCGGGGCGATCCGGCACGCCGGTGACAGTGAGTTTGGCTTCGTCGCGGTTGAAGGTGATGCCTGCGATGACAGGTTGTTCCATGGTGTCTTCCTCATAGGTAATCAATGTGCCGGTCTCGTTGGAGTCGTGCGGCGTGAACGACGACAGCACGCGCAACTTCACCTTGTATTTGCCGGCGAATTCGACCGAACGGATCTGCAATACCTTCGAGCCAAGGCTGGCCAGCTCAAACATTTCCTCGAAGGTGATTTTGTCGAGCTTGCGCGCTTCCGGCACCAGGCGCGGGTCGGTGGTGTACACGCCATCCACGTCGGTGAAAATCTGGCACTCGTCGGCCTTGAGCGCCGCGGCAATCGCCACGCCGGTGGTGTCCGAGCCGCCGCGGCCAAGTGTGGTGATGTTGCCCTCGGCATCAATGCCCTGGAAGCCGGCCACCACCACCACGTTGCCCTCATTCAGATCGCGGCGGATATTGGCGTCGTCAATCGACAAAATGCGCGCCTTGGTGAAGGCGCTGTCGGTGATGATTTTGACCTGCCAGCCGGTGTAGCTTTTGGCCTTCAGGCCCAGACTGTGGATGGCCAGTGTCAACAACCCCACTGACACCTGCTCGCCGGTGGCGGCGATCACATCGAGCTCGCGGCCATCGGGGTCATCCGACAATTGTTTGGCCAATTCGATCAGGCGGTTGGTCTCGCCGGACATGGCCGAGGGTACCACCACCAATTGGTGGCCCTGCGCCTGATAGTGGGCGATGCGTTTGGCGACTTCGCGGATGCGCTCGGGTGAGCCCATCGAGGTGCCGCCGTATTTTTGTACGATGAGTGCCATGTTCTGCTCTGGAATGAATTACGGGCTTTGCCGCCGCATTTGCCATTGAGGCAAGCCCGCCATTTTAGCGTTTTGCCATGACAAGAGGCAAAGTTGGTGAATTGTCACGGAGTGAGTGTTTTATACTGTCACCCCATGAATGCCCCCGAAAAGATCACCGTCACCCGCCGCCTCGAATTTGACGCCGGCCACCGCCTGCCCAATCACCAAAGCCAGTGCCGCAACATCCACGGCCATCGCTACGCCATCGAAATCACACTCACCGCCAATGTGATCCACGAGGACGGCGCGGCGGATGACGGCATGGTGATGGATTTCGGCGACATCAAAGCCATTGCCAACGAAAAATTGGTGAGCCTTTGGGATCACGCATTCCTGGTCTGGCGCGGCGACCACATCATGCGTGATTTTCTGGCGATGATTCCCGGTCACAAAACCGTGGTGCTCGATGACGTGCCCACTGCGGAAAACCTGGTGGCCGCCGCGTTCACCATTCTCGAACACGCCTACCATGACCGGTTTGGCCATGAATTGACGCTCACCCGTGTGCGGCTGTATGAAACGCCGAATTGCTGGGCGGATGCGCATCGCAAATAAACCACCAATCTCTTTATTCCACGCGCATTTTCAAGCGAAACAGGCCGGAAACAGCCGCCATCATTAGAGTTTCATTTTTTTAACTTAAACATCCGTTGCGCCAAACGCGCCGTACTTGCCATTAGAATTCAGCAACAGGCTATCTTTTCGCACTTCGCCATTTCCCGCTGCATCCCACTTACCAGAGGTCACCATGAAAAAAATGTTACTCGTTGTCAGCGCATCCATCGCCGCAATGGTTGCGGGCAGCGCCCTTGCCCAGGCCAAACCGGAAGACACCATCGCCTATCGCCAGGGTGTCTACAAAATCATGGGCTGGAATTTCGGCCCGATGGCGGCGATGGTCAAGGGTGAACGCCCGTATGACAAGGCGGCGTTTGTGCGTCATGCGGAAAATGTTGCCTATGTCTCCACCCTGGCGTACGAAGGCTTTGGCGCCGGCACCGACAAAGGCGCAGCCACAAAAGCCAAAGCGGAAATCTGGACCAAGATGGATGACTTCAAAGCCAAGATGACCAAGATGAACGA
>JANPNJ010000021.1:0-2609 GCA_031427395.1 Burkholderiales bacterium | reverse complement strand
ACTTTCACCGGCATGGTCAGCAACAAGGTCAGCGCCAATCTGATGAGCCTGGGCGCGCTCGATTTCGGCATCATCATTGACGGCGCGGTGGTGATCGTTGAAAACTGTGTGCGCCGCCTGGCCCACGCGCAGGCGCATTTCGGCCGCACCCTGACACGCGCGGAACGATTCCACGAAGTGTTTGTGGCTGCCCGCGAGTCGCGCCGCCCGCTGATTTACGGCCAATTGATCATCATGGTGGTGTACCTGCCGATTTTCGCGCTGCAAGGTGTGGAGGGCAAGATGTTCCACCCGATGGCCTTCACGGTGGTGGCGGCGCTCATCGGCGCGATGATCCTGTCGGTGACGTTTGTGCCCGCCGCGGTGGCGCTGTTTGCCGGTGAACGCGTTGATGAAAAGGAAAACCGCCTGATGGCGTGGGCAAAACGCGGTTATCAACCGATGCTTGCCTGGGGCATGCTGAACAAGGCGGTGGTGCTGACCGCGGCGGGGGTGGCGGTGGTGTTGAGTGGGCTCTTGACCACCCGCATGGGCAGCGAATTCATTCCGAGCCTCAACGAGGGCGACATCGCGCTGCACGCGCTGCGCATTCCCGGCACCAGCCTCACCCAGGCCATCGAGATGCAGACCCAACTCGAACAAACCGTGAAAGCGTTTCCCGAGGTGGAAAAAATATTCGCAAAAATCGGCACCGCCGAGGTGGCGACCGACCCGATGCCGCCGAATGTCGCCGACAATTTTGTGATGCTCAAACCACAGTCCGAGTGGCCTGACCCATCGCGCACCAAGGCCAATCTGGTGGCCGCCATGCAAGCGGCGGTGGAAAAAATTCCCGGCAACAACTATGAATTCACCCAACCCATCCAAATGCGCTTCAACGAGCTGATTTCGGGTGTGCGCAGCGACGTGGCGGTGAAAGTTTTTGGCGACGAGATGGAAATCATGAACGAGACCGCCGGGCAGATTTCAAAAGTGCTGGGCGGCATCAACGGCGCTGCCGATGTGAAGGTGGAGCAGACCACCGGGCTGCCGATGCTGACGGTGACTATTGATCGCGCCAAAATCGCGCGCCTCGGCCTGAACGTGGCCGAGGTACAGGACACACTGGCCATTGCGGTGGGCGGGCGCGAGGCCGGCCAGGTGTTCCAGGGCGACCGGCGCTTTGACATCAGTGTGCGCCTGCCGGAGAGCCTGCGCGCCAATCTGGATGAGATGAAACGCATTCCCGTGCGGCTGCCCCAAACCGGCAACAACCGGCCAGGCTATGTGCCGTTGGGTGATGTCGCCAAATTTGAGGTCGCCCCCGGCCCCAACCAAATCAGCCGCGAAAACGGCAAACGCCGCGTGGTGGTCACCGCCAATGTGCGCGGGCGCGACATCGGCTCCTTTGTCGCCGAGGCGCAGACGCAACTGGCGCGGCAGGTGAAAGTTCCCGCCGGCTATTGGACAACCTGGGGGGGCACATTCGAGCAACTGCAGTCAGCCAAACAAAGACTGTATGTGGTGGTGCCGGTGGCGCTGTTGCTGGTGTTTGTGTTGTTGTTTGCCATGTTCGGCAATATCAAGGATGGCCTGTTGGTGTTCACCGGCATTCCTTTTGCGCTCACCGGCGGCATCCTCGCGCTGTGGCTGCGCGACATTCCACTATCGATTTCCGCGGCGATTGGTTTTATCGCCCTGTGCGGCGTGGCGGTGCTGAACGGGCTGGTGATGATTGCCTATATCCGTGATTTGCGTGGCGGGGGCATGGCGCTGGATGAAGCGATCGAAACCGGCGCCCTCACCCGGCTGCGCCCGGTGTTGATGACCGCGCTGGTGGCCTCATTGGGCTTTATTCCCATGGCCATCGCCACCGGCACCGGCGCCGAAGTGCAGCGGCCGCTGGCCACCGTGGTCATTGGCGGCATCCTCTCTTCCACCTTGCTGACATTGCTGGTGTTGCCGCTGCTCTACCGGCTGACGCACCGGCCAAATGAAACACCGGAGGATGTCAGCGCCGATCCCCCACATCCCCCTCATCCACACCCCACCCAACCGAAAGGAACATCATGAATCCTGCAAAAATTCTTCTCGCCATTGCCTGTTTGACAATCACCACCATCGCCCAGGCCGGCGGTGATTTCAAACCCAAACATGGCGGCGTGGTGCAGGAGGTCAGTGAAATCCAGTATGAGGTGGTTGCCAAACCGGCCAGCATCACCATCTACATTGAAGACCATGGCAAAAAAGTCGACACCAAGGGTGCCAGCGCCAAGGTGAGCCTGCTGAATGGCGTGGACAAAAGCGAAGCCGTGCTGGCGCCGGCGGGTGACAACAAACTCGAAGCCAAAGGCATGTTCAACATCAAACCAGGAACCAAGATCACCGCCGTGGTGACGTTCCCCGGAAAACCGGCGAAGACGGTGCGGGTGTTTGTGCCATAGACTGGGAAGCATGCATGACACCAGTGTCGACAATCCAGGCAGCAATCCGCCCCCCACAAAAACAACATGTCAGCCGAATGCCACAACAACGACGGTAACGACTGCTCTGCCGCCGACCCACAGTACCGCAAGATATTGTGGATCGCCTTGTTGGTGAACGCGTCGATGTTTGTGGTCGAGGTGGCG
>JANPNJ010000020.1:0-3500 GCA_031427395.1 Burkholderiales bacterium | reverse complement strand
CAGCCCGAAAAACCAGTCCTTTGACCAAAAACCGACTTTTTTCATGCTGCCTCCCGGTTACCAAACACTTTGATTGTAACAACATTGCCGGTAGCTGTCCCTGCCGCGAACGCGGGTGGACATATTCATGCGCCATATTGACCCCGCAAACAACACGGGCCGCAAAAGCGGCCCGTGTTGTTTGCTGATTTTGCGAAAACCGGCAATAACTACACCAAAAACCCCAAATCGGTATTGGAGAAACGCCCGATATTCGGAAACACCGTGGCCATGTTGGAAGGGGCGACACCAAACCACTTTGCCAGCGTCGCGCCGTATTGATCGACCGAGGTGGTGGGGATCCAGCGGCCGTTGGTGGAGAGATCATTGGGCCCGGCCAGGGTGTGATTCGGAAACGTGCCGTAAAACTCCTGCCCGCGCACCGCGCCGCCGATAATCAATTGGTGGTTGCCCCAGCCGTGGTCGGAGCCGCCGCCGGAGGCTTGCCTCAGCGTGCGGCCAAAATCGGACATGGTGAAGGTGGTGACCTGGTTGGCCACGCCCATTTGTGTGGTGGCGTCATAAAACGCTTTTAATGCCGGCGCGAGTTGGCCGTACAAGGTGTTGTGCAGGGCGATTTCATTGGTGTGGGTGTCAAAGCCGCCGAGTGCCACAAAAAATATCTGCCGCTTCACGCCGATGGTGGCGCGTGCTTCGATCAGTCTGGCGACTTGCCTGAGTTGGTTGTGGATGCCGTTGTTGACCGTGCCGAAAATGGTGGTGATGGCGGGACTGGTCGCGCCGATGATCGGATTAATCACATCCGATGCACCCAGCGCCTGCGCCAGCACATCATCCGCCTCGCGGGTGAAATCATTGCCCGCGTTCAGGTTCATGATGTTTTTCATGGCAGTCAGGCGCGCCTGGCTGGCAGCGGTCGTGTTGAAGCCATTCAAGGTAAATGTGCCGGCGGACGGGATGGCAATCACCCGCGGGGTATTGCCATTGATATAAATCGCCGAGCCGGAAATGCTGGTGATCATCGGAAAATTGGTGCCGTTGGAGGGGCCGATCACGTCCGCCAACCGGCCGCCCCAGCCGGTGCGCTCGATGCCCTTGGACACCGAGGTCTGCCATTGCAGGGTTTGATCCGAATGCGAGAAAAGCTGCTCCGGCCTGGTTTTGGATGCGGCTGTGTATTCCGCTTTGGACATAGGCTCGACCAAGGTTCCCACATTGCACGCCACCGCCATTTTGTTGGTGTCAAACAAGGTCTTTAACGATGCCATTGCCGGGTGCAGGCCATAACTCTTGTTTAATGTCACCGGACGAATGGCGTTGAGCTCGGCCATGGGAATGGCGATGCCGCCGTTGGTGCTGCCGCCGCGGCCGGTTGAATACAAATTGTATTCGGCTGTTTCCATTGGCACGACCATGTTGTTGGCGTCGTTGCCGCCATAAAGAAAAACACACACCAACGCCTTGTAGTCATTCATCGGCGCGGTTTGCGCGAGTGCGGCGGACAAGCCCAATCCGTCCAATGTGCCCATGGCGGAAACCGCGCCCGCACCGGCGATACCTTTGAGCAAACGACGACGGGTAATGATGTAAGGAGCCATGGTAATCACCGATCCACTTGAAATTGGTTGGAAGTCAACACCAGATAAGCCGCCGCCCGCGCCCGACCCAGTGTGTCGGTTGCCGCCAGCGCACTCACGGCGTTGACAATTTGCTGCTGGGCCGATGCCGATAATGCGCCGGCGGAAAACACCCAGGACAACTTGTCAACCAGCGCGGTCGGGTTGCCTGCCAGCGCCTGCCAGGGCGTCCAATCGACGGCTGTCCCGGTTGAACCTGTCACGGTTGCGACGGCGGCATAATTGGTATTGACGACGTTATTCAGAAAATTGTTGCGGGCAAACGACGTGGTGGACGTCAAAATCTCAAACTCGGGTCCCAGCTTGCCATTCGAGATGGTGTGGTCGGGCACGTAATAGTTGAATACCGTTGGTGCCCGGAACAGATCCTGCGCCATCAGCGCATATTGGGTTTGCACCCACACGCCGTCGTTCACCCCGCCCAGCCCCCGGTAAGCGCTCAACGCCATCAACACCGGCTCTTTTAATTTGCCGACAACGGCAACCGTTTTGATCGCACCACGCGCGTCGGCATCCAACAATATCGCCCGCACCACCGCCTTCAAATCACCTTTGACACCGCTGCCGTTGTCGTTGAACACACTCGCCACACGGGTCACATACGCCGGGCTGGGGTCACTGCTGACGAGCTTTTGTATGAGTTGTTTGGCAAGAAAGGGGCCGACATTGGGATGGGCGAACAAATGATTGATCGCCATGGTCAAATCCTGCGTGGCCGTTTGTCCGGCGGGAATGGTGTAGCCGCCGAGCAAGGTCTTAGCACCGGTGTCGTGGTTGGATTCGACCGGCACCATCGGAAAATCGTAATAACCGGGGTTGTTGCGCACCGGCGGGGTGGCGTTGTTGAAGTTCGCGTAGGTCCAGCCGGTGAATACCCGGGCGAGGTTTTCCACCGTGGTTTGGCTGTAGCTGGCGATCAAATTGCCGGTGGTATCCTTCTTGTAGGTACCGTCGACATTCAAATCAAACAGCCCGATGGAAAACAACTGCATGATTTCGCGCGCGTAGTTTTCATTGGCGGCAATACCGCGCGCGACATCGGGCTTGTTGGAGTTCGCCATGTTCAGGTAGTCACCCATGGCAGGCGAGAGCGTCACGGCGGTGAGCAAATCTTTGTAATTGCCAAAGGCTTGGTCGAGAAACATTTGCTGATACTTCGCCATGCCATAAGGCATGATGGTGTTGTCCGCGCCGGATGTCACCAATATCTGCGACAGCGCAAAGGCCACCCGCTGGCGCAATTGATCCTGCTTGGTCAAGGCGTTTTGGTTAAAGCGCAATTGAATCTGAAACAGCGAATAATTATCACGCGCGCACAGGGTTGCCGCAGAATTCGCCACCCCGTCGCTGGTGCAGTCCGTGGCTCGCTGCTGCGGGTAAAACCCCAGGCTTGGCATCGACGACTGCGCCGCCATATTGAGCTGGTTATCAACCCACGCGGTGATCCCCGTTTGCTTGACTTGATTCATCAGGGATTCGCTGGGTCCAAAGGTTGCCTGTTTGAGCAATCGATAAACATCCGCGTCCATCGCCATCGAAACACCCGGTACACACAGACGCACACCCTGTACATTCCAGCCGCGGTCAAACATATCCTGATAGACCGACAGTTGATTGGCGAAACGGGTGTTGTTGTTGGCCGATGCCGCCTGAAAAACAGGCTGTGTGCCAGTGGCACAATTGCCGTCCGCATCCGGCAGCAGGGCGTAGGTCACACTGGTTTGCGGCACACAACCGCCGGTGGCCCCGCCAAGGGGGGTGAGTTTGCCGGACTTGTTGAGGCTGCAAACCTGCGGACTGGCCGGGGTGGCAAAATTGAGCGAGGTTAATTTCACCACCGGCGTAGCCCCCGCCGGGGCATCG
>JANPNJ010000019.1:0-3822 GCA_031427395.1 Burkholderiales bacterium | reverse complement strand
CGGCAAATCATTGGTGGAAGGCGGCCTGCGCTTCGGCTACAAATGGGCCGACGGCAAATATGAAGCAGCGATCTACGGCCGCAACATCACCAACCAAATCCGCGTGGTCGGCGGCATCGACTTCAACAACCTGACCGGCTTTATCAACGAGCCGCGTTTCTGGGGCGCGCAGTTCAAGGCGAATTTCTGATTCGTCGTTGCGCGATAAAACCAAACGGCCACGCAGCAATGTGTGGCCGTTTTTTTATTGAAAGTCGTTTATTGGCGGGCGGTTTCAGGCGTTTTTGCCGCAAACACCGCTCACACTGGATACTTTGCGTTCATATATTTGAGCGAGGCTTTCACCAATTTCTCCAGCACCTTTATGTTGATGTCGGTGAGCGAATTGATGTAGAGGCACGATTTTCCGGTCTTGTATTTGCCCAGTGCGGCCATCAATTCCGGCTCGCCATCGAAGCCATTCATGATGTAGAGCGTGAGATTTTGTTTGCGCGGCGAAAAGCCAATGCGCGGCCAGTCGCCTTCGCGGCCGCTGGCGTAGTGGTAGTGATAGATGCCAAAGCCGATAATCGACGTGCCCCACATTTGCGGCGGCGATTTCGTCATGCGCTGCAACATCGCCATGATGGTTTCGCAATCCGCATGCCTGGCTGGATCCACACTTTTGATGAATGCCGCGACGCTGGTCTTGCCAGGTTTGGTTTTGGGTTCCGCCATCGTCGCCTCCTGAAATTTTGATGCGTGGATGAGAATAATTCACGCATACTACGCGGCGATGTGCGCCATGTCACTGGTGTAAAGCCATCAACAGGCTGCCACTTCTGACTCCTTCCCCCGTTGCCGGGGGAAAGAGTCACAAACGTTGACGTTGCGTGATAACCCATAATCACATCTCAACTCCTCCTCCCAATCCCAATTTACGAACCCATCATGTTTGAGTTTTCCCCCGAATCCGGCCTGTGGGGCCTGTTTGCCTCGGCCTTTATTTCCGCCACACTGCTGCCCGGCTCCTCCGAAGTGGTGCTCATCGGCCTGCTCGCCAAATATCCCGAGCTGCTGTGGACCGCCATTGCGGTGGCCACCATCGGCAACACCTGCGGCGGCGTCACTTCCTACTGGCTGGGGCGCCTGTTCCCCAACCGCGCCGAAGGCCGCGCGGTCGAGTGGCTGAAAAAATACGGCCTGTGGTCGCTGCTGTTCAGTTGGGTGCCACTGTTTGGTGACGCGCTGTGCGTGGCGGCGGGCTGGATGCGCTTCAACTTCTGGGCGTGCATGGCGTTGTTTGCCGTCGGAAAATTGTTCCGCTATTTGTTGGTGGCAGGTGGTGCCTCGTGGTTTTTTGCCAGCGTGTGGCCTTGGGTGAAGGTGACGTTTGGGTGGTGAATTTGGCAGCGAAAATTCCATCATTGGTGATAGCAATCAACCGCAACAAAAACTTGCAAAATACGTCACTTCGCAATAGCATATGCCTTTAGCCTATGCCAGAGATCAGCACAATGAATTCACCACAACCACGCCATGCCAAGCTGTTCAAAAACGGCAACAATCAGGCTGTGCGCATTCCGCGTGAGTTTGAATTGCCCGGCAGCGACGCGCTGATTTACCGGGAAGGTGATCGTCTGATCGTAGAGGCGGCCAAACCCCTTTCGCTGAAGACGTTGTTTGCCGGGTGGAAACCACTTCAGGAGGGGCTGCCCGCCATTGCCGACCCGGCTCCCGAACCGGTGGATTTGTAGTCGTGCGCCGCTATTTGTTGGACACGAACATCCTGTCTGACGCCATCAAAAATCCGCAAGGCAGAACCGCAAAGCGCATTGCCGCAAAACAACCCGACGCCATTTTCACCAGCATTGTGGTGGCCGCCGAAATGCGTTTTGGCATCGAGAAAAAAGGTTCGGATGGTTTGGCGGCAAGAGTCGACGCGCTGCTCAACCTGATTCAGGTCGCGCCACTTGGCGTTGATGCCGACCGCCACTATGGGCGAATTCGCGCACAACTTGAGCGCGAGGGAAAATCCATTGGCGCAAACGACATGATGATTGCCGCTCATGCACTCTCTCTCGATGCGGTGCTGGTCACCGGCAATGTCGATGAATTCAGCCGTGTCAAAGGGCTGAAAATAGAGAATTGGCTTGTTGCCAAGGTGCGGCAATAAATCTGCCGACTCGGCTGGTTATGTCGCCGCCGAATCTCATTTAATCACCACCCAAGGCACCTCCAGCCAATTGTCCGCCCGATGCACCACGCTCACATTTGCCCGCGCCGCCCACGGGATGATCTGCATGTGCATGTGCCTGTCATTGGGTCAAACGTAGAAATCACCGGCCTGCGCGGCTTCTTTCGCAGATCCGGTGGATTGATGGGTTGGGCCGCATTGCCGATGTTCTCTTAAAACATTTCACGCGCGCACCAAGTTCAAACTGGAAACAAGAGGTCAAACAAGGCTTTGGTTTTTGGCGTCAGATTCTTGGGGTCGGGGCGGAGAAGATTGTGTTCCGGGACCAGTACTTTTGCGTAGACCGCCTCATACACGCGCTTCACAACTCCGGGCGCAACCACCTCCCTGTCGTAGCCGGGGGTAAATCCCAAAAGCTGATAACCCGCACGCTCGAGTGCGATTTGCATGTAAGGAATCTTCAGGGTCGCCATGACATACATGAATTCTGCCCCCATTGCCCGCCCCATGCGCTCAGTACCAATTGTGGCGTTACCCGCAACCTTTGAGCCGCGATGTGCCGGGGAAATTATCAAAAGCCGGCCGTATATTGCCAATGCCTCCGGTTCTTGCTCAAACGACCACATGCCGACCAGTTCATCACCAAATTTGAACAGGAGCACGCATACATCCCTCTCAGCCTCACCCTCAAGAAACACTTTGTCCGTATAGAAGTCTTCGCGCAAATAGCAGCTTGCGGCCCCGACAAAAATATCCGGATGCCAAACCTTGATGCCAGCAATGAGCGCAGGAATCTCGGCGCGATTGAGCCGCTCATAGCGGTAGCCCTCAGGCAGTGGTGCCAATGCTGACATTTCCTCGATGGTGCTCCATTTCATGGTCGGTCTCCGCTGTGAACAGTAACTTGTGAGGCTCAATAAACCTTTGCAATCAAATCATCTCATCATTTTTTCATTCAACGATACCGCCCCAACAGATTCACGTTTTCCATCAACAAAAATTTGTCAATGTTCAACTGTAACGCTCAATCGAAATAACTCCATCTGGCAGCATTCAATCATTTAATCACCACCCAAGGCACCTCCAGCCAGTTGTCCGCGCGGTGCACCACACTCACATTCGCCCGCGCCGCCCACGGGATGATCTGCATGTGCAGCGGGATGTGGTAAATGTTGTCGGTGTGGATTTTTAAGGCGTCAATGATCATCGCCATGCGTTTTTTCGTGTCCAGTTCGCCTTTCAGGTTGTCTATCAGCGCGTCGAGTTTGGCGTCCTTGAATTGCCCCCAGTTGTAGTCGCCGTCGCCCTGGTCGTTGCGGCTGTGCATGACCGGTTGCAGGGTGAAGATGGAGTCAACGGTTGAGCCGCCCCAGCCGAGCATGTAAAAACTGGTGTCGAGTTTTTGCACCTTGGCGAAATATTGCGACACCGGCATGGCGTTGACGCGCACACGGATGTTGATCCTGGCGAGCATGCCGGCCACCGCCACACAGATTTTTTCGTCGGCCAGGTAGCGATTGTTAGGGCAGTCGAGGGTGACATCAAAACCTTTGGCGTAGCCGGCCTCCGCCATGAGTT
The DNA here is from genome assembly GCA_031427395.1 of Burkholderiales bacterium. GTDB lineage: Bacteria > Pseudomonadota > Gammaproteobacteria > Burkholderiales > Usitatibacteraceae > UKL13-2. The sequence continues at coordinate 68 of JANPNJ010000019.1, read as the reverse complement.
TTTGCGCGGCGGCGGGGTCAAACGGCAGCCGCGTCATCAGATGATCCGGCAGCCCGGCGGCGGGCGGG
>JANPNJ010000018.1:0-3861 GCA_031427395.1 Burkholderiales bacterium | reverse complement strand
CCGTACCGATACAGATCCGCCAGCGACATGGCATCGGATTCGCCCAATCGCTTCACCGGAAAATAGGCGCTGGCGCGAGGCGGTGAAGGTGTCGATGCTGTTTTGCCGACAACGTCATGGGGGATCACCCGCACATATTCGGCAAAACCGGCGTCGATTGCGCGATGTTGCGGTGCGGGTGCTGTCGCTGGCGGTGTCAGTGACAGCAATGCCTCACACCATGCCTGTGGTGGCGCATCCCATGCCAACAAACGTGCGCGCGCCACATGTTGCAGGCGCTCGGTGAACGCCCCCAGGCGGGACGCAACAATCGGCAAGCCGCTGGCCAGCGCGCTGGCAAGGGTGTAGGAAAAACTTTCCGGCATCTGCGCCGGAAAAAACATCACATCCGGTCGCTCAATGGCGATCCACGCGGCCAGATCCTCATCGCGGTAGCTGCCGGTGGCATCCAGCGGCAACGCGCCATGTTCCGCAAGCGGCGCGGTGGTCGGGCCGATGATGCGAAAGTACATGGGCAGTTGCCGCTCAAGGGCAAATTGTGCGCAATGGATCACCACATCCAGTCCCTTGCCGGGAGACATGCGTCCCAGGCACGCCACTTTGATGCGTGGCACGGCAGTAGCGGTGTGCGGCAGCGGATGCGGCCACAATGTCAACGTCACCTGTGGATGGACGGCGGCAATCTGCCCGCGCAAATATTCCGAAGGCACATAAACGCGATCTGCGAACTGCAACAACTTGCCCGCCGCCGCGCGCCACGTTGTGGTTTGTGCGGCATCCCCCACCACCCCGCCCGCGGCCAGATGGTATTGCGGCGTCAACGGCCAGTGATCGTGCAAGGTGATGTCATAGGGCACCCCCAATTCGCCTGCCAATAAACGCGCCCTTTCCGGCAAGCCATGCAGGTGATGGATATGCACGCGCACCACCGCCAGCGATTGCAAACACGCCAGCAAGTCGGTCCATTCGTTGGGCAGGGAAAACCAGACACGCCATGGTGCGGCAGTATTACCCTGGCACCATTCCAGTTTGACCGCATGGCTGCCGGAAGGCCGCAAAACCAGCACTTCGAAATTGGGTGCCAATATGCCCGCCAGATCGTGGATGTGCCGCTCCACCCCGCCGCCCAAGTCGTGGCTAATCATCAGCAGCCTCGGGCGGGATGAGGTGGCCAGGCGTTGCCAATCGGCGGCGGGATCAGGTGGGAGGGTGGAGTGCATGGCAGACGATCAACAAGGGTGCGGAATTATAGGGTGTCACGGGTTTGCCGAACTTCTGTACGGGATGCGAGATAAATCCCCACCAGCAACAGCCCGAAACCGACCAATTGCAGCGGTACAAATTTCTCGCCAAGCATCAAGAAAGCCAGTATCGCCGAGCCAATCGGCTCACCCAGAATGGCCACCGCCACCAGCGCCGGTGTGAGGTGTTTCAACGCCCAATTGATGCCGGTGTGGCCGAGCAATTGCGGGCCGATGGCCAGACCAAAAAGACACAGCCAACCCAGCGAACTGAAATTGCCCAGACTCACGTTGGCGATAAGGGCAAACAGTCCCAAAAATCCGCTGGCCGCTGTGAACACCGCCGTGACATACAGCCAAATGGAAATTTGCCCGGCCAGGCGGCGTCCGATCAAGAGATACCCGCAAACGGTGAGGGAGCCGAGCAGTGCCAGGCTGTTGCCCAACAGTGAATTGGCCTGTGAGGCGGGCCCGGAAGGGCTCAACGCGTCCGACAGGAATATGCAAATGCTGCCAAGCATGGTCACCGCAATGCCCGCCGCCAACGCGCCACTGATGCGCTCTTTGAACAACAACCACGAAATCAGCGCAATCCAGATCGGATTGGTGGTGACCAGCGCGGTGCTGCTGGCCACGGAGGTATAGGCCAGCGACGAAATCCACGACGCAAAATGCAGCGCCAGAAACAATCCGGATGCAACCGTGAAAAACCATACCCGCCGGGGAATCTGCCTTGCCTCGTGACGCTGGCTGGCATTGGCCCCCACCACGGCCACGAGTACTGCCGCCGCCAAGACCATGCGCCAGAATGCAATGGCCAGCGACGGCACACCTTCACTTTGTGCCGTGCGGATCATGATGGCTGCGGTGGAGACCATCACAACGGATGCGCCAAGCACGATCAGCGGCGTGGCTGAAACGCGTGGCTTCATATGCAATGTATTACATTAAATATCATAAATAATGCATTGATTGTTATGATTTTTTTACGCATAAAGTAACAAGTTTCCGCGCGAGGGGTGCCATCACCAACACAGCCGGAAAGGCGCAAATCCAGGCAATGGCGAAGGCCCGCATCCAGCGGCTGAAAAAATCGGGAATGGCACCCAAATTGATAAACGTCAGCACCGCCGACATCAAAAATGCCATCAGCATGGACATGAAAAACGCAAAAACCAACGGGGTGTATTTGGCTGGAATCATGGTGGTGTCACGGCGTCAGGGTTATCTTTTTTGATGGGTGCCAGGATCATTCCCGCCGCCACGGTACGGTTGGTGGCATCGTCGATCAGCACAAACGCGCCCGTGCCCCGATTCACGGCATAGGGGTCAAACACCAGCGGCAGTTGGGTGGAAACACGCACCTGTCCGATTTCATTCATCAAAAGTGCGGCGGCGGGATGGTGTTCAAGTGTGTTGACATCCAGCCGGAAGTCGATCTCATCGATGACCGCACGCGTCAGGCGGGTGGTGTGCTTGATCCAATATCGCCGGCCAAAGTCCATATTGGACGCGTCAAGCCAGCACAAATTGGCTGAAAACGCGCTTTCCACATAGGCTTTGCTGTTTTGATTGTCAACAACGAGCATGTCACCGCGCGAAATATCAAGCTGGCGATCAAGGATCAGGGTCACCGCCTGCTCTTCGATGGCGATGGCACGTTCGCCGTCAAAAGTATGGATGGCGGCAATGACGGCCTGTTGCCGGCTGGGCAAGACCAACACGCCCTCCCCCACCTTGACCGCACCGCCAATCACGCTGCCCTGGTAGCCACGCTGCCGCTGGTCTGATCCAAATCGGTCCTGTGCCACGCGCTGCACCGGAAAACGAAAATGCGCGCCGCTGGCGGCAACCTGATGATGTGCAGTGGTGGTTTCGAGGGTGGCAAGCAACGTGGCGCCGGTGAACCATGGCATGGCATGGCCACGCGCGGTGAGCATGTCACCTTTCAGCGCGGATACGGGAATAAACGTCGTTTGCGCAAAATTGAGTTGCGCCAAAAATGGCGCGAATTCATCGCGCAGGCGTTGAAACACGGCCTGGTCGTAATCAACCAAATCCATTTTGTTGACCGCCACCACGATATGGGGAATCCGCAACAGCGAGGCGAGGATGGCGTGGCGGCGTGATTGGCTTGTCAGCCCGCGCTGGGCATCGATCAGCACAATGGTCAAATCGGCGGTGGTTGATCCGGTGATCATGTTGCGGGTGTATTGCTCGTGGCCGGGGGTGTCGGCGACAATAAAACGCCGTTTGGGGGTGGTGAAATAACGGTAGGCGACATCAATGGTGATGCCCTGCTCGCGCTCGGCAATCAGCCCGTCGGTGAGCAGGGCAAAATCAATCGCCTCCCCGTCCGGCACATGGCCGTGTTTGCCTGTTGCACCGGCAAGACTCGCCAGTTGGTCCTCGAAAATGCCGTTCGCCTCGTACAAAAGCCGCCCGATGAGTGTGCTTTTGCCGTCATCCACCGAGCCGGCGGTGGCAAAACGCAGCGTATCGATCTGATCCAGCACGCGCATCAGAAATACCCTTCTTTTTTGCGCAGTTCCATCGAGGCATCTGCGGTTTTGTCATCCATGCGGGTGGCACCACGTTCGGTCAGGGTGGCGGCGGCGGT
>JANPNJ010000017.1:0-6296 GCA_031427395.1 Burkholderiales bacterium | reverse complement strand
TGGATGGTCTCGACTTCGTTGTAGAGATAATAAATCTGCCCACCGCGTTTTAACTCGCGCATGATGCCTTCGCGGATGGTGCCGTCCGAGATGGTGTGGACAAAGGTCTTGATGGCGAGGCGGCGTTGTGGCGCGGTGGCAATCACTGAAAAATCGCGCAGGCCTTCGAGTGACATGGCGAGGGTGCGCGGAATCGGCGTGGCGGTGAGCGTGAGCACATCGACCTCGGCGCGCAACGCCTTGAGGATTTCCTTTTGCCGCACGCCGAAACGGTGTTCCTCGTCGATAATGACCAGCCCGAGGTTTTTGAACACGATGTCTTTTTGGATGAGCTTGTGGGTGCCGATGGCGATGTCAACCGTGCCGTCGGCCAGCCCTTTGACACCATCGGTGGTTTCGCGGCCGGTGCGAAAGCGCGAAAATTCGGCGAGCTTCACCGGCCACTCGGCGAAGCGATCCGAGAAATTCTGGAAATGTTGCTCGGCCAGCAGCGTGGTCGGTACCAGGATGGCGACTTGTTTGCCGGCATTCACCGCGATGAAAGCGGCACGCAGCGCGACTTCGGTTTTGCCGAAGCCGACATCACCGCACACCAGCCGGTCCATCGGCCGGCCGGAGGTCATGTCGGCCATCACCGCTTGAATGGCGGCGAGCTGGTCAGGGGTTTCCTCAAACGGAAAAGTCGAGGAGAAGGCATCAAACTCGTTTTGCCTGAGCGGGAAAGAGAAGCCCTGGCGTGCGGCGCGGCGCGCGTACAGATTGAGCAATTCGGCGGCGGTGTCGCGGATTTGCTCAGCCGCTTTGCGTTTGGCTTTTTCCCATTGGCCGGAGCCCAGGCGATGCAGCGGCGCGTGGTCGGGGTTGGCACCGGTGTAGCGGGAGATGGCGGCGAGCTGCGCCACCGGCACAAACAGTTTGTCGCTGCCCTCGTAATGCAGCTCGAGAAATTCGGTCACACCCTCGCCGAGATCCATCGAGATGAGGCCCATGTAGCGGCCGATGCCGTGTTGTTCGTGTACCACCGGGTCGCCGATTTTGACTTCCGCCAAATCGCGCAGCATGCCCATGGCGTTGCTCTGCGCGCGCTTGCCGTCGGCACGGCGGCGGGTTTGCTTGACTTCGCTCGCGTACAGCTCGTTTTCCGTGATGAGCGCGAATTGGTCATTCACCACGATAAAACCACGTTGAATCGGGGCAACAAAAATTTGCAAACTCGAATCAGGAAGCGCGTTTTCAGCCACTATTGCCTGAAAATCAGCACCAGTGCTTGTGTTTATCTTGTGATCATTGAGGAATGACAAGATCGTTTCGCGCCTGCCCAAGCTCTCGGCAACCACTGCAATGCGGCCGGAAAATTGTGTGACCATCTGCCGCAATCGCGCCAGCGGGTCGGCGGCCTTGCGATCCACCTCGATGGCGGGCAACGGCAGCATCGGCTGCATCACATCGGTGGCGTGCAGCCGCGGAAACCGGCCGACCCCGGCAAACAATTCATCGACCGGCAGAAAAACATCGGCGGGCGGCAGCAGCGGATGATCGCGGTCGCCGCGCAACACGTCATAACGCGCTTTCACATCGCGCCAAAAATCGTTGGCGACATCCTCGACCCGCCCATGCAAAAACACGCGCGTGCCGCCCGGCAAATAATCAAACACGCTGGCGGTGGCGGCAAAAAACAGCGGCAAAAAATATTCGATGCCGTTGGGGGCGAGGCCCGCCGAGACATCCTTGTACATGCGTGACTTTGCCGGGTCGCCCTCGAAGCGGTCACGGAACTGTTCGCGGAACAGGTTTTGTCCGGCCTTGTCGAGCGGGAATTCGCGCGCCGGCAACAGGCGGATTTCGTTGACCGGATAAATGCTGCGCTGGGTGTCAATGTCGAAGGTGCGGATGGCCTCGATTTCATCACCGAACAAATCGATGCGGTAGGGAATGTTGACACCCATCGGGAACAGGTCAACCAGCCCGCCGCGAATCGCGTATTCGCCGGGTGCCATCACCTGCTTGACCGCGGCATAACCGGCGAAGATCAAATCGGCGCGGAATTTTTCCAGATCGAGTTTGGTTTTCGCGCGCAAAAAAAATGTCCGCCCGGCGAGATATTCGCGCGGCGACAGGCGCGTCATGGCCGTGGTCACCGGCACAATGCCGACATCAAAATCCGCATGGGTGAAACGGTGCAGGGTGGCGATGCGCTCCGACACCAGATCGGGATGCGGCGAAAAACGGTCGTAGGCGAGCGTTTCCCAATCGGGCAGGCGGCAGACACGCAATGACGGCGCGAACCAGTTTATTTCCGTGGCAAGGCGCTCGGCGTCGGCGGCGTCGGCGCACAGCAGCAGCAATGGCGCGGCGGGCTGTGCCACTGCGGCGCGTGCCAGCAGAAGCGCATCGGACGAGCCGGTGAATGTGGCCGCGCTCACAACGCCACGCTGTCGCCAAACGCCGCAAGGAATGGCTGTAATGCGCGTCGGGCGGCAAGGGCGGATGGATAACGCTCCGCCGGATTTTTGGCGAGCATGTTGTCGATCAGCGGTTGCAGGTGGCGCAGCGGCAGGGGCAGCAGCGGAATTTCATCGTGCATGTGGTGAAAAACAATTTGCGCGGGTGAGTCACCGGTGAAGGGCACCGCACCCGTCAGCATTTCAAAAAAAATAATCCCCGCCGCATAAATGTCGGTGGTGGCATCTACCGGCAACCCCGCCCCCTGTTCGGGGCTGGAGTAGTTGGGCGTGCCCAGTGCGGTGGGTTTGCCCGTGCCGCCGACTGCAACCACCGCCTGGCCGAACGGGGTGGCGATATCAAAATCAATCAACACCACCGTGCCGGTCTCCCTGAAAAAAATGCACTCCGGCTTCAGATCCGCGTGCGCCAATCCGCCCGCGTGCAGGTTTGCGAGTGCATCCAGCAGCCCGGCCATGACAGCCAGAATGGCGCTGCTCTCCAACTGGGTTTTCATGCGCTGGCGAAGGTCGCCGCATGCCAGGAACTCCAGCACCACATATGAAAATGCGCCGGCAATGCCGGTGTCGAGGCGACTGACCATGTGCGGGGTGTGGGCATGGTCCAGCCAACGGCGGCGCGCGCAGACGGCGCGCATGGCAGCCAGGTTGTGTATCTGGAAGGCTGTCAGGATCTTGATGATCACACGTTTGCCGGTTGCAATTTGCTCGGCAAAAAACACCTGGGCGTGTTCGCCTGAAGAAAAACCCGATTCGCATTTAAATCCGTCAATTTCAACCACGGCGGTCCCGCCGTTTTGCACAAAGGTGAATTCACCATACGCGTGTGTGGCGGGATCAGGCGCGGTGCACGCCGACAGCGCGTGGTCAATGGCCACATGCAGGCGCGCGGCGGACAGCGCGTCCTTGCGCAGCACCGCAAAGGCGCCAGCGGCAAGCAGTGGCTTGGGTTGCCGGCTCAATTCGCTTTCACACAACACAATGATCGGCGCGCAATCGGTGCGTGTGCGCAAACGCGCAAGCGCATCCGTCGCCTCTGTCAACGTGCCCAGGCCGCCCAGGATAATGACATCGCCATCGGTATCAACATTGAAAGCGGCACCACGCATGGTTTGTGCATACGGATCGATGTCTTTGATGACCGCGTTTGGATAGCCGGATTTGACCAGCGTTGCCAGCAACATGCGCACCCCGGCCGAGCCGTCAATCAGCGCAATTCGTGCATCGCGTGCAGCCCGCGCAACCTGTAGTGAGGCGGGGCGAGCGCCCGGATCCGTGCTGTTGCTCACGACACTAGCGCACCACAACCGGAATGGCGCCGATTTTGCTGCGCCACTGCTCGGGGCCGGTGCGATGCACGGCATTGCCGGTGGCATCCACCGCGACGATCACCGGCATATCGACCACATCAAATTCGTGGATGGCTTCCATGCCCAGATCCTTAAACGCCACCAGCCGCGCGGCTTTGATGGCCTTGGACACCAGATACGCCGCACCGCCCACAGCGATGAAATAGGTCGCGCCATTTTTTTTGATGTTTTCAACGGTTGCCGCGCCGCGCTCGGATTTGCCGATCATGCCGATGAGGCCGGTTTTTTCCAGCATGTCGGCGGTGAATTTGTCCATGCGTGAGGCGGTGGTGGGGCCCGCCGGGCCGACCACTTCGTCACGCACTGCCTTCACCGGGCCGACATAATAAATGATGCGGTTGGTGAAATCCACGGGAAGCTTCTCGCCATTTTTGAGCATGTCGGTGAGACGCCGGTGCGCGGCATCCCGGCCGGTGAGGATTTTGCCGGTCAGCAACACCCGCTCGCCGGATTTCAATTGACCAAGCTCGGCCTTGCTGATGCCGTCGATATTCACCCGTTTGGAGGTGGATAAATCCATGGTGAGTTTTGGCCAATCATCCAGCGAAGGTGGCGTGAGCACGGCAGGACCCGAACCATCAAGCGTGAAATGAATGTGGCGGGTGGCGGCGCAATTGGGCAGCAGTGCCACGGGTTTGGAGGCCGCGTGGGTCGGGTAGTCGTTGACCTTCACATCGAGTACCGTGGCAAGACCGCCGAGACCTTGCGCGCCGATGCCCAGCGCGTTCACTTTTTCAAAAATTTCCAGGCGCAATTCTTCAGCACGGCTCGATGGCCCGCGCGCTTGCAATTCGTGGATGTTCATAGGCTCCATCATGCCCCACTTGGCAATCAACATGGCCTTTTCCGGCGAGCCGCCGATGCCGAGTGACAACATGCCAGGCGGGCACCAATCGGCACCCATGGTTGGCACCACTGACAATACCCAGTCAACAATGCTGTCGTTGGGCAGCAGCATGGCGAATTTGGATTTGTTTTCCGAGCCCCCACCTTTGGCCGCGACAATCACTTCCACCTTGTCGCCGGGCACAATCTCGATGTGGGTCACACCTGGCGTGTTGTCCAGGGTGTTTTTGCGCGCGCCGTCCGGGTCGGCCAACATTGAGCCGCGCAAAGGATTGTTGATATCGGTGTAGGCGCGGCGCACCCCTTCGTTGACCATTTGCTCAGGCGTCATCGGCCCCTCAAAACGCGCGTCCATGCCAACACGGATAAAGGCGATGCAAATGCCCGTGTCCTGGCAAATCGGCCGGTGGCCTTCGGCGGCCATGCGCGAATTGATGAGGATTTGCGCCATGGCATCACGGGCGGCGGGCGAGGGCTCGCGCAGATACGCCTCATGCAGCGCCTTGATGTAATCGACCGGGTGGTAATAGCTGATGTACTGGAACGCATCGGTGACCGAGGCAATGAAATCTTCCTGCTTGATGGTGGTCATGTGCTGCTCCTAAAAATTGTCGCGCGCGTGTTTGCCGGCCGGTTTGCCGCCGTCCATGATGCGGTCGATCCAGGCGATTGACAGCGCCGACAATATAAATGCAACGTGAATCACCGTTTGCCAGAGCAAGGTGTGTTCGGTCAACTTGTCGGCGTTGATGAATGATTTCAACAGGTGAATCGACGAAATGCCGATGATGGCGGTGGCCAGTTTTACTTTCAGCACGGCGGCGTTGACGTGTGACAGCCACTCGGGCTGGTCGGGGTGGCTTTCCAGATGCATGCGCGACACAAAGGTTTCGTAGCCGCCGACAATCACCATCACCAGCAGGTTGGAGATCATCACCACATCAATCAGCCCTAGCACCAACAGCATGATGTCGGCTTCGGTGAATTTGGTGCCCTGGCCAAAAAACGTGCCGTCAACCAGATGCACCAGCTCGACGCCGAATTGATAGACGTATATCACCTGCGCCATGATGAGACCGATATACAGCGGCACCTGCAGCCAGCGGCTCATGAAAATAAAGCTGGGCAGCGGCTTCAGCGGGCGTGCATTGGTTTTGTGATCGTTCATGGGGTGGGCATGGCCTGGGTGGGAGTGGAAAAATATCGGACAAAAATAGCAAAACCCCCGAAGACCATGGCCTCCGGGGGAAATTAGACTGCTGCGGGTTACAGGCTAAGGGTTGGATGCCACTGCCGCGCCAATTTCCCGCCGCAGAATTTTACCATTCTTGGTGCGCGGGAAGTCGTGTACCAGATAGATGCGTTTGGGCGCTTTGTAGGTGGCCAGGTGCGCCTGGCCAAAGGCGAGCAATTCCTCGGCGCTGATGGTTTTGCCAGGTTGCAAAATAACGTGGGCGACCACAATCAATTTGTCTTTTTCAATTTGTTCGCCGACACACGCGCAATCGGCCACCGCCTCGTGTGATTTCAGCACCCGCTCGACCTCGTAGGGCGAGACGCGGTAGCCGAAACTTTTGATGATGTCGTCACGCCGCCCCAGAAACCACCAGTAGCCGTC
>JANPNJ010000016.1:0-1557 GCA_031427395.1 Burkholderiales bacterium | reverse complement strand
CGAATATCTCATTGAAGCCGGCAACGCCTATGTCGATGAGCAGACCGTCGAGCAAATCCGCATCAACCGCGGCGATTTTTCCAAACCCGGCGTTAACAGCCCGTTTCGCAGTCGCACACCAGCCGAAAACCTGGCGCGCTTTAGCGAAATGCGCGAAGGCCGGCATGAAGACGGATCAATGGTGCTGCGCGCCAAAATCGACATGGCCAGCCCCAACATCAACCTGCGCGACCCAGCCATCTACCGTATCCGCCGCGCCACCCACCACAACACTGGCGACAGGTGGTGCATCTACCCGATGTATACCTTCGCCCATCCGATTGAGGACGCACTGGAGCAGATCACCCACAGCATCTGCACGCTGGAGTTTGAAGACCAGCGCCCGTTTTATGACTGGCTGCTGGACAGGCTCTGCGAGGGCGGCCTGATCGCCACGCCGCACCCGCATCAATACGAATTTGCAAGGCTGAACCTCACCTACGTGCTGACCAGCAAACGCAAGCTCGCACAACTGGTGTACGACCATAAAGTGACTGGCTGGGACGACCCCCGCATGCCCACCATCGTCGGCTTACGCCGGCGCGGCTACACACCCGAAGCGCTGCAACTGTTCGCCGAACGCATCGGCGTGACGAAAAGCGACAGCTGGATTGACTACAGCACCCTCGAAGGTTGCCTGCGCGAAACCCTGGATGGCAGCGCCCCAAGAGCGATGGCCGTGCTGGACCCGGTGAAGCTGGTGTTGACGAACTGGGATGCTGAAATGGAAAACAGCGGTCGAGCCGCTGTGGATGGGCGCTATTTAGACGACTGCACTGCCCCTCTACACCCGCATCTGCCCGAGCTGGGCAAACGCAATTTCAAAATCGGCAAAGAGGTGTGGATTGACCGAAGCGACTTCGAGGAAACGCCGCCGAAAGGGTTCTTCCGTTTGTTCCCGCCCCATGTGAACGCAAGCGGTGCAGCGATTGCGGGGAACAAAGTCCGCCTGAAATACGGACACGTCATTGAATGCACCGGAGCGATTAAAAATGAAGCAGGAAACGTAACGTCTGTGCTGGCCACCCTGATCCCCGACACCAAAAGCGGCACCCCCGGCTCAGACGCCGTGAAAGTCAAGGGCGTGATCACCTGGGTCGGCGTACACGACGCAGTACACGCCGAAGTGCGACTGTATGACCGGCTGTTTGTCGAGGCGCACCCCGAAGCGGGCGGCAAGGATTTTATCGAGAACCTGAACCCGAACAGCTTGAAGGTGCTGAAGGCGTTTGTCGAGCCTTCACTGGCTACAGCGAAGGCTGATGACAAGTTTCAGTTTGAACGGCACGGGTATTTTGTGGCTGATCGGGTGGATCATGTTGCCGGGAAGCCGGTGTTTAATTTAGCTGTGGGGTTGAAGGATTCGTTTGGGAAGTAATTGAATAATTGGAACTCACTAACGCTATTCCATGTAGCACTTCGCAATAATTGAGACTTCACCGGAAACATTCACTATGACGCTAGATATTCAAGGCGGTCGAAAAAACACAGCCATTAGCTCGAATAAGTATGTTGTTT
>JANPNJ010000015.1:0-5666 GCA_031427395.1 Burkholderiales bacterium | reverse complement strand
ATCGGGCGAGATGGACCAACTCATCCTCAGCGGAGCGCGGCCATGAAGACATGGCTGTTGCAGTTGCACACACACTGGCAGTCACGCTGGCTGTCATTTGCCCCGCACAGCCGCCGCACAATCATTGCCGCCGCCGCGTTGCTGGTGGCCGGATTATTGTGGGCATTTGTTTATGTGCCACTTGAAAGCAGCCGCTTTGCCAACCAGCAACGTATTTCAAAGCTGGAAACACAACACGCCGTCATGCAATTGGAAGCCGCCGAGCTGGCGCCATTGCGCACCATCGCCCCGGTGGCGGGGAGCCGCGTGCAAACGCTTGCCGACAAAAACAGTCTCGACACAATTTTTGGCGCGACCGCCAAAATTGATTTGTCCGGCAACGGCCAGTTTCGCATCGTCATCCCGCGTATGCGCTACATCGATTGGCTGGATCGCCTCGACCAGACACTCGCGCGTTTCCGGCTGCGTATCGTCAGCATGGAATTGAACCGCATTGACAGCGCGGACGTGGCAGTGGATCTGCTGCTGGCCGACCACACACGCGGTGCGGCCAAATGAAAATCAAATGGCTCCTTTTTGCCGGCACCTTGTCGGCACTGGCGGCGGCCGTTGTGTTGATGCCTGCAACAGTCATTGAAAACGCCGTCAATGTACGCCTCAAAACCACCGGGCTGGGCGCGCTGCGCGTGTCGGGCGGCACCATCTGGTCGGGCGCGGCCACCCTCACCATCAACACCCTGCCCCACCCCGGCCAACGCGCGGGCACGGCGCTGATACCGCTCACCTGGTCATTCGCGCCAAGCGGCCTGTTGGCGCTGCGCGTGGCCTTTGACATCCACGCCGACAGCCAGCCGGTGCGCGGCACCGCACGCATCGGCGCAGGGCCCACCAATCTCGCCATCAGCCGCGCCGATTTGACCATGCCGCTCGAATTCATCGCGCGCTTCAACCGCAATTTGTCGGCACTGCGCGCCTCGGGTGAAGTCATCTTGCGTGCCCACAACGACACACTCACCATCGGCTACAGCGCGCCAATCACGGCCACGGGCAGCCTGCGGGTCTCGGTGAAACAGTTGCGGCTGCGCACACTCGCCCCCGAGCCGTTCGGCAGCTATGAGGCTGCGCTGCTTTTTGCCGGACAAAACATTCGTTATCAAATCGACCAATCCAGTGGCATGCTGCAACTCAAAGGCGAAGGCGCGGTGGCAATGGCCGCGCCCAAACAATTCCGCTACACCGGCACCGCCGCCGCAAAAAATGCACCCCCGTGGCTGACCGCCGCACTGCAGTTGGCCGGAAGGCCGTCGTTGGATGGCCGTTACCAGATTGATTACAAGAGTGGATTCTGATTTGACCAACCAACCCATTTTGGCCGACGACATCACGCCATCCGTAGCACCTGGTGATGAGGCATACCACGCGCCGTGGTGGCTCGGTCGCGGTGAATTTGGCGCCCACCTGCAAACGGTTTATCCGGTGCTGGCCGGGTCTGCAAAAAATATAATTTACACGCGCGAACGCTGGGACACCACGCCTCACGGCAAGGCCGACGGTGACTTCATTGATGTGGATCGCCTTCAGTACAGCAACCACACGCGCGAGTCCCACCAGCAACCGATGCTGGTGGTGTTTCACGGCCTCGAAGGCAACTCACAAAGCCCCTACGCGCGCAACTTGATGGCCGCGGCGAGTGCGCGCGGCTGGCGCGGCATGGTGCCGCATTTTCGTGGGTGCAGTGGGGAAATCAACCACCTGCCGCGCGCTTATCATTCGGGTGACGCCGCCGAGATCGACTGGATACTGCGCCGGGCAAAAGCCGAGGCACCCCATGCGCCGCTGTATGTTGCCGCCATTTCACTTGGCGGCAACGCCACCATGAAGTGGCTCGGCGAACAAGGTGACGATGCGTGCCCGATTGCAACGGCGGTCGCCGCCATTTCCGCGCCGCTCGATTTGATGGCGTCGGGTGCGGCGCTGGAGCGCGGATTTTGCAAGGTCTATACCCGACGCTTTCTGGCGACCATGAAACACACCGCGCTCGCCAAGCTGGCATTGCATCCCGGCATTTTTTCGCGCGAGACGTTGCTGGCGGCGCGCACCCTGCGCGCATTCGACAACGAAGTCACCGCGCCATTACACGGCTACCGCGACACCGACGATTACTGGACACGCGCCTCCGCCAAGCCGGGCCTCATCAACGTACACGTGCCGTCACTGTTGCTGAACGCCCGCAACGATCCGTTTTTGCCGGCGCAAGCCCTGCCCTCGCGCAATGAAGTGTCGGCGCAGGTGCAACTGGATTTTCCCGAACATGGCGGGCACGTCGGTTTTTACAGCGGGCATTTTCCGGGGCACGGGCGCTGGATGAGTGAACGGGTGATGCGGTTTTTTGAGCGCGGATTGTGATGGAATTTTTACCGCCGATTAACGCCGATAAAAGCGCGCCGATAAAGGCTGATAATGCCAAGGCAAGCTTTAGGGCATTTCTATTCATTCAAAATATTCGTCATTCCCGCGGAGGCGGGAATCTAATCGCGCACAGCGCGTCCCCGCGCAGGCGGGGATCCAATTTCTACAAAACTGGGATTCCCGCCTTCGCGGGAATGACGGAATTTATAGAAGTGCCCTTCACTTTATGCGGGGCGCGATGAATCACGCCCCTACGGCTTGGTCGGCGCGTTTATATCGGCGTCCATCGGCGTTCCAATTTTTTTAATTTTCAGACAACACATCAATCATGACTTCGATCGCCACTGAAATTTTCAAAGCCTACGACATTCGCGGCATTGTCGATAAATCCCTCACCACCGACATTGTCGAGCGCATCGGCAAGGCACTCGGCAGCGAGGCGTTGAAACGCGGCGGCAGCGAAATCGTCATCGGCCGTGACGGCCGCCTGTCGGGGCCCACACTATCAGCGGCACTGGCGCGCGGCATGCAATCCACCGGCATTGCGGTGATTGACATTGGCGTGGTGGCCACACCCATGGTTTATTTTGCCGCCATCACCCTCGGCGCGCGCTCCGGCGTGATGGTCACCGGCTCGCACAATCCGCCCGACTACAACGGCATCAAGATGGTGGTCGAGGGCGAGACACTCGCACTCGATGCCATCCAGGCATTGCTGCGGCGCATCCAGGCCGATGATTTCACGGTCGGAAAAAATCCCGGCGGCTATCGCACCCACCACATCAACGACGACTACGTCACGCGCATCACCGCTGACGTCAAACTCAAACGCAAAATGAAAATCGTTTTGGACTGCGGCAATGGCTCGCCCGCGGTTGTTGCCCTGCCGTTGTTTGAGGCGCTGGGCTGCGAGGTGGTGCCGCTGTATTGTGAGGTGGACGGCACCTTTCCCAACCACCACCCCGACCCGTCACAGCCAAAAAATTTGCAGGACGTGATTCGCGCACTCAAGGAAACCGACGCCGAAATCGGCATCGCCTTTGACGGCGACGGCGACCGTCTGGGCGTGGTCACCAAGGATGGCGAAATCATTTTCCCCGACCGGCAACTGATGTTGTTCGCCGCCGATGTGCTGAGCCGCGCACCCGGCGGCACGGTGATTTTTGATGTCAAGTGCTCGCGCAACGTCGCGCCCTGGATCAAACAACACGGCGGCGTGCCGATGATGTGGAAGACCGGCCACTCACTCATCAAACTCAAAATGAAAGAAGTCGATTCGCCGATTTCGGGCGAAATGAGCGGACATATTTTCATCAAGGAACGCTGGTACGGTTTCGACGACGCGCTCTACTGCGGCGCGCGCCTGTTGGAAATTGTCAGCGCCTTTGCGGATGCCAGCGCACCATTGAAAGCCCTGCCGGACGCGCTGTCCACACCCGAACTCAATTGGAAATTGGCTGAAGGTGAGCCGCACAGCCTGATTGGAAATATTCAAAAAACCGCAGTCTTTACTGATGCGAAGGAAATCATCACCATCGACGGCGTGCGTGTCGAATACGCCGACGGCTTCGGCCTCGCCCGCGCCTCCAACACCACCCCGGTGATTGTGCTGCGCTTCGAGGCCGACAACGATGCCGCGCTCACACGCATCCAGACGGATTTCCGGCGCGTGCTGCTGGCGGTGAAGCCGGGGGCGGGGTTGCCGTTTTGAGGGGGACGATGCCCGCACTCCAGCACAGGCGCCAACTTAAGTCTCAGCCGAAAAAACTTGTCATTCCGGCAGAGCACGGCTTTATCGTGCTTTGATCCATCCCATCCGTATCACCGGCTGTGCTGCCTATTTCTTCGTCAATCAACGAGATGGGATTCCTCACAAAAATCCGTTCGGAATAATGACAAATCAAGCGTGCGGTATTTTTTGGTCCGCATCGTTATTTTTTACTGGCTGGCGTGTCCCCTTGTTTGACCAATTCAACACGGCGGTTTTTTGCACGTCCTGCTTCGGTTTTGTTATCGTCCACTGGTTTGGCGTCACCGAACCCCTGGGTGGTGAAATTTGCGCTGTTTGCGCCACTCCGCGTCAGCCAGGCTTTGACCGCCGCCGCGCGGTCTTCAGAAAGCTTCTTGTTGGCGGCGACATTGCCTACGTTGTCGGTGTGGCCTTCAATGTTGAGCTTGAGTTGCGGATGGCTGATCGCCAGCTTTTTGATTTCCGCAAGCACTTTCTCGGATTCTGGCTTCAGCACCGCTTTGCCCGTGTCGAAATTGATCCCATAAACTGCAACGCGTCCGGTTTTGGAAATTTCGTCAAACCAAGTATCGGCATTCGCTTCGAGCGTCTGCTCCATACCCTTGATTTCCATAATGTTCACAAATGAATTGATATTGACACCATCCTCTTGTGCGAGCACTTGAACATAGGCAACCGGTTTGCCATTCCGGTCAAGCCGAAACGCGCCGAATCCATCCTGGTCATTCGTCTCCGGCAAGTTGGGGTAGCTTGAACCCTTGCCCGCGACGATAGTGACAAACCCCACCGATTTCAAGGCAGTTTCGTATTGGCGGATGATTTCCAGCACCGACGTAGTCGGCTTGTGGTGGTAGTGATACTTGGTGAGCTTGCCTTCCAGCAGCTCTGGTTTGGCCGGTTTTTCGCCGCCCTTTTTGTAGGCGGTGACCATTTCCGCGCTGTCAAATTCTTTATGGTCGTATTCAACCACGCTGGCCTGTGGATAAAATTTAAGCAGCCGATGCTCCTTTGCGCCCTCCACGTGCGGATCGTTCCAGTCCGCCCAGGCTGCCATTGAAAAAAATAACGCGCAAATTGCTGCAATGATGCCGAGTGGAGATTTCATTTTTTTACCTTTCGTTCTGGAACAAGGTGCAGAAATTGGTGATTGGTTGTTTTTTGGTGAACGGGTGAACGCGGCTGCGCCGCTGTGAAGCGAGGTTTTCCTCACCTGTTCATCCCCTCAATTCCCGCAAGCACTCACAATAAACCGCATTGCCGCCAACGACAAAATACGGCATCCCGTCCCCGACAAATCCACCGTGTTGGTGGCCGGGATGGCGTTGCTGCCGATGCTGAGCACACCATCGCGGTTGCCCAGACCCTGCGGGGTAAAGGTGACGGTGATGGTGCAGCTTTGGTTGGGCTCCACCGCTGCCGCACAGGTGTGGCTCTGGCTGTAGTCCCCGGTGACACCGACACTGCCGATGTTGAGCACCCGCCCGCCGATGTTGGTGACGGTCACACT
>JANPNJ010000014.1:0-2222 GCA_031427395.1 Burkholderiales bacterium | reverse complement strand
ATGATGGTGGGGGAATTGGTGTTGCCGGAGGTGATGGTGGGCATGATGGAGGCGTCAATGACGCGCAAGCCCTGGATGCCGCGC
The DNA here is from genome assembly GCA_031427395.1 of Burkholderiales bacterium. GTDB lineage: Bacteria > Pseudomonadota > Gammaproteobacteria > Burkholderiales > Usitatibacteraceae > UKL13-2. The sequence goes on along the minus strand of JANPNJ010000014.1, from coordinate 2,138 downwards.
ACCTTGAGGCGTGAATCCACCACGGCCATGGCGTCATCATCTCGTCCCATTTTGCAGGTGCCGACCGGGTGGAAAATGGTGGTGCCGATGTCACCTGCGGCGGCAATCAATTCCGCATCGGTCTGGAATTTTTCGCCTGGCAAAAATTCCTCGGGACGGTGTGGGGCAAAGGCGGCGGCGGCGGCAATGCGGCGGGTGAGTTTGATGGCATCGACTGCGATTTGTTGGTCAATGGCGGTGGACAAATAATTGAGGGTAATGGCGGGTGCCGCCAATGGGTCGTTTGATGCCAGCCGCACATGGCCGCGCGAGGTCGGACGCAAATTGCACACACTCATGGTGATGGCCGGAAAACGGTGCAGCGGTTCGCCGAATTTGTCGAGCGACAGCGGCTGGATGTGATATTGCAGGTTGGCGGTGGTCTGGGTGTCATCCGAGCGGGCAAATGCGCCGAGCTGCGAGGGCGCCATGGTCAAAGGGCCGCGGCGCAGCAGCGCAAACTGTGTGGCCATTTGCAGCTTGCCCCACCAAGTGTGGTACCACTCGTTCAGCGTGCGCACACCCTGCACCTTGTAGGCCAGGCGCAATTGCAGATGATCCTGCAAATTTTCGCCGACACCCGGCAAATCATGGGCCACATCGATGCCGTTTTGTTGCAGCCGTGCCGCCGACCCGATCCCGGACAGTTGCAGCAATTGCGGCGAGTTGATGGCACCACCCGCAAGCAGCACCTCGGCGCGGGCATGGGCTACATGGCGCGCACCACCGTGCAGGAATTCAACCCCCACCGCGCGTTTGTCTTGCAGCACCACGCGGCAGGCGTGGGCGCGGGTCAGCACCGTCAGATTGGCGCGCGCCATGGCTGGCTGCAAAAACGCGCGCGACGCGCTCCAGCGCAGGCCGCGCTTTTGGTTGACTTCAAAACGCGCACTGCCGGTGTTGTCGCCGCCGTTGAAGTCATTGATTTTTTCAATGCCGCATTGTGCGGCGGCAGCCTGCCAGATGTGCAACACATCCCAGTCGAGCCGCTGTGCCGCCACCCGCCATTCGCCCCCCTCGCCGTGGATGGCATTGGCGCCCAGAAAGTGGTGTTCGGAGGATTTGAAAACCGGCAACACGTTTTGCCAGCGCCAACTGTTGTCGCCGGTGAGTGCGGCCCATTCATCGTAGTCACGCGCCTGGCCGCGCATGTACACCATGGCGTTGATGGAGGAGCAGCCGCCGAGGGTTTTGCCGCGCGAATAAAGTATTGCGCGGCCGTTGAGGCCGGGCTCGGGCGCGGTTTGATAACACCAGTCGGTGCGTGGATTGCCGATGCAAAACAGATAACCCACCGGAATGTGAATCCACATCCAGTCGTCACGGCCGCCGGCTTCCAGCAGCAGCACACGATTGCCGGGGTCGGCGGACAAGCGGTTGGCCAGCACGCAGCCGGCCGTGCCCGCGCCGACAATCACATAGTCAAATTTGCCGAAAGAGTGGGGTGCCGGGGATGACATTTGGTTGCCAAAAGTAAATAACGAAAATTAGTTCGTAGAATAGAACAATTCAAACCGGGAGTGGAAGATGGCGTTAAATTTGCATGTGGCCGTGGGTGCATCGGGCAGTGCGTCTCTGCGGGTGGCCGAAGAACACACCGCCGCACGTGTTGGCTCGGGCACCATCGCGGTGCTGGCCACGCCGGTGATGATCAACGTCATCGAAGCCGCGGCGCTGGCGGCGTGTGAGCTGCATTTGCCAAAAGGCCACCAGAGCCTCGGCACCAATCTCAATATTTCGCACATCGCCGCCACCCCGGTCGGCATGCAAATCACCGCGCGCGTGGTGGTGACGAAAGTGGAAGGGCGGAAAATTTTCATGCAGGTTGAGGTGCATGACGAGCGCGATCTGATTGGCCACGGCACCCACGAACGGGTGGTGGTCGATGTCGCCAAATTTGATTTGCGGGTGCAGGAAAAAGTGGCGTTGTTAAAAAAATGAAGATCGCCGATTGACGGGCGTTTTCAGGCATTTTTGCTTCAAGGCCGCCGCTGGTGGTCATTCCCGTTTTTGCTTCGGACATTTATTTCCATGACCAACAACATTGATGCAGTGATCATCGGCGGCGGCCACAACGGGCTGGTGTGCGCCTGTTACCT
>JANPNJ010000013.1:0-2666 GCA_031427395.1 Burkholderiales bacterium | reverse complement strand
GGCGCGCACAATCGCGCCCAAACCGGCCGCCGTGCCGATGGCGGCCAGACCGGCCACACCGGCACCGATGATGAACACCTTGGCCGGCGGCACCTTGCCGGCGGCGGTGATTTGCCCGGTGAAAAAACGGCCAAAGTGGTGCGCCGCCTCAATCACCGCACGATAGCCGCCGATGTTGGCCATCGAGCTCAACGCATCCAATTTTTGCGCGCGTGAAATGCGCGGCACCGAATCCATCGCCAGCACGGTGGCTTTTTTGGCGGCCAGCGACTGCAGCAGAGCGGGGTTTTGCGCCGGCCAGATAAAGCTCACCAGCGTCGTGCCCTCGTGCATCAGCGCGATTTCATCGACACCCGGCGCGCGCACCTTGAACACCATATCCGCTGCTGCCCACAGTGCGGCGGCGCTGTCCACCACCGTTGCCCCCGCCGCGCGGTACGTGGCATCGTCGAAATTCGACAGCGCGCCCGCGCCGGATTCAACCGACACGCCAAACCCAAGCTTGATCAATTTCTCGACCACCTCCGGCACCGTCGCCACCCGTTTTTCGCCCGCAAATACTTCCTTTGGCACACCGATCATCAAGCCCATGGTATTTTCTCCCTGCAAAATTTGTGTGAAGCTGAATCGTTGATTTTAACCGCTACTCGCTCACAACGGCAGTTGCCGCACATTTTCCAGGGCGGCAATGGTATGCGCCCCCTTGGCAAAACCGATCACCTTGAAAAATTCGCCCATTTCGGCGGGCGACAACAGCCGCTGTGCCTGGTTGGTCAGGGCAAGATAACCGGCGGCTTGATCCGGGTCATGTTGCGCGATTAAATCGGTGATGCCGGCACCCAGCAAAAAATTGGCCTGGGTGGCGTAACCAATCAACGCGCCGCCCGCCTCCATGCCCGCTTCGGCAATGCTGGTGAAATCAACATGCGCGGTGATGTCCTGCAAGCCGGGGTACAAAAATACATCGGTGTGCGCGTGATGCCGATAGTGGCACATCAGCGTGCCCATGTGCCGGTCGGGATGATAAAACTCGGCGCGGCGAAAGCCGTAGTCAATCAACAAAATCACCCCGTCCCTGAGCGCGTACACGAGCGAGGCAGCCAAGGCATTGGCCTGCGGCGCAAATTCGCTCACATAACCTGCCGGCGGCGTGTGGTTGAACACCGCGCGATTCACGGTGTCCGTCATGGCTTGCACATCGAGAGACAAAACCGGCGCATCCTGCCAGACAAATTGGTCGTCCCGCCACGACACCCCCCGCTCAACCATTTTGCCATTGCCAAAGACAACCAGATGCACCGGCAGCACATCCAGCACCACATTGGCGATTATTGCGCCGACAAAATAAACCGGCAGGCTGTTTATCCACTCACAGCGCGCAAATAACGATGGCGACAACCCAGACAGCGTTTCGCGCTGACGTTGGCGCAAATCGGCGGACACCTCAAGCAGAAAATATTTTCGCGGCAGCGCATCCAATTTTTCCAGTGCCGACAATACGTCAAAGGCCAATTTGCCGGTGCCCGGGCCCAGTTCCAGCAGATTGCCCATGCTGGCAACGATGGTTTCAGCAACACTGCGGGCGATACACTGGCCAAACAGCGATGAAATTTCCGGTGCGGTGATGAAATCCCCCGCCTGGCCAAATTTACGCGCCCCCGCTGCGTAGTAGCCCAACCCCGGTGCGTACAGCGCACGGGTCATGAAATCGGCAAACGACAGCCAGCCGCCTGCATCGCGTATGGCTTCGCGCAACATGGCGGCACAGGCAGTCGAGTGCGCCAGCGCCTCGGGGGATGGCGCGGGCAGTGAATGATTTGGCATTTTCACAAGGGCGGTCGGCTAAAATAGGCATTATGTCAGCCACTTCCCCATCGTCTCAACCCGCGTCGAAAGCCATGCTTGTTACCGGTGCGGCCAAGCGTGTCGGCGCGGCCATCACCCGAACCCTGCACGCGGCTGGCTGCAATGTCATCATTCACTGTAACCGCTCCCGCCGCGAGGCCGATTTGCTCGCGGTTGAGTTGAACGCCCTGCGCTCGCGCTCGGCGGCTGTCCTGCAGGGCGATTTGCTCGCCCATAACGCGCTCAAAGGACTGGTTGATCAAGCCCGGTCATTTTTTGGCCGCCTCGATGGCCTGGTCAACAATGCCTCGTCTTTTTACCCCACACCGACCGGCGAAATCACAGAAGATGACTGGCTCGATCTGATGGGATCGAACCTCAAGGCACCGTTGTTTTTGTCGCAGGCAGCCGCGCCGTATTTGCGTGAAAGCCGGGGTGCCATCGTCAACATTATTGATATTCACAGCGAGCATCCACTCAAAGGCTTTGTGATCTACAACACCGCCAAATCCGGGCTCACCGGACTGACACGCTCAATGGCGCTGGAGTTGGCACCGGAGGTGCGGGTCAATGGTGTATCACCCGGCACCATTCTCTGGCCGGACAACAACAGCTATCCGGGGGACGAGCGCCAGCGCATTGTTGACCAGATACCGCTCAAGCACGTCGGTGCGGGCGACGACATTGCCGGCGCGGTGAAATATCTGCTGCTCGACGCCCCCTATGTGACCGGGCAGATTCTCGCCGTTGACGGCGGCAGGTCGCTTTGTTTATGAACGCCGTCATCAGCCAAAAGCAACAAGTCGAACAAAACAAACTCG
>JANPNJ010000012.1:0-3214 GCA_031427395.1 Burkholderiales bacterium | reverse complement strand
CATCGCATTGATTGCAAAAACATCACCAGCCTGACCGCCACGCAGCGCGAGAGGCTGATGCCCGCCACCTGGGGCAACACCGGCGACCAACCCTTCGCCGCCGACATCGAAGTCACGGCGGTGGACAGGCAGGGACTGCTGCGCGACATATCCGAGGCGCTGTCGCACGAGCGCATCAATGTGGTCGGCGTCAATACGTTGTCGCGCGGCAATCTCGCTTCGATGCGCTTCACGGTGGAGGTGCGCGGCGCGGAGCAAATGGTGCGGCTGCTGCGCGCGGTCAACGCGGTGCCGGGAGTGGAGAGTGTGACCAGGCGGTGATGGGACAGTGGCATGGCCGGTTTTTCCCGTGCCGCAGGGATATCAAGATTCACGCATCAAAATGCTATGCCATACCACCCCAATCCCGCCGTCCACGTCGTGCCTTCGGTTGAGCCCACCCTGCGGGAAGCCGTGATATCGAATCCCAGGCGGCCTTTGATCAACCACCAGCGGCCGCCGATGGCATTGACCGTTGCACCAAATAACGCCCGGCGGTCATTGGTCTGGGTCTCGGCGAACAACAGCAGGACGTCTGTTGGCGCGAGTGTCAATGCGACGTTGAACAGGGTTGCGTTCTGTCTCCTGTCGCGGTCACGCAAATGGCCAACGTTGGCGTGCAGGGTCAGCGCTGGCGAAACAGTGAGCGTCACCAGACCCAGCAGGCTGGTGTTGGCCACATGCCTGGCGTCGCCTTGCGGTTGTTCGTACCCGCCTGCCAGCTTCAGGCCACCTTGCCACTCGCCGAGCCCATTGCTGGATTGCCACGCTCGTGGTACCCACTTGACCGCCATGCCCATTGCCGGATTGGTGTTTTCATTTGGCGTGAGTCGGGTAAAATCCATGCCCAATTCGAATCCTTCGGCAACGCTGCAGGCCGGTGCAAATACTGTCGAACGGTGATCGGGCGCGCGTTCGCGCCAGACTTCAATTTGACAGGTGCCTTTCGCCGCCGTGTCGGCGTCATCGGTGCCGAGTGGCCTGCCTGCCCAGCAGGGATGTGTTGTCAATGCAACAGCAAGTGCCGTTGCTGAAAAACGTGCAATCAGGGATTTCATGGATAGTCGCCAGCTGCACGGTAGATCCTACCAATGGAACAATGTTCCATTGGTAGGAATGAAGTTGAAATTATAACAATTCAACTGTAGCTTGTGCTGCCCGCCATTGCGAAAGATCCAGCACATCCGCACTGTAAAATGTCATCCCGTCGGGTAAAGTCATGCAATTCAAAATCACCGCCACAATCTTTGGAGTGTCATGCTAGGCCCGCTGAACGGAATCAAAATCCTCGATCTGACCAGCATCATCATGGGGCCTTATTGCACCCAGATTTTGGGTGACATGGGCGCAGACGTGATCAAGGTGGAGTCCCCTGCCGGCGACAACATGCGCATGGTGGGACCCATGAAAAATCCCGGCATGGGGCATATTCATTTGCATCTGAACCGCAACAAGCGTTCCATCGTGCTGGATCTGAAGCTGCCGCAGGGTTTGGCAGCCTGCCTCAGGCTCGCCGCCCAGGCCGATGTGCTGGTCTACAACGTGCGCCCGCAATCGATGGCGCGGCTTGGCCTAGGCTATGACATGGTGAAAAAAATAAATGAAAAAATCATTTATGTGGGCGCTTTTGGTTATGCCGAAAGCGGCCCGTATGCGGGTCGGCCCGCGTATGACGACCTGATCCAGGGCATTGCAGGCGTCGCCTCCCTCAGCCAGCGCCAAAGCGGCGAGGTGCCGCGTTATGCGCCGGTGACCATCGGCGACCGCAGTGTCGGGCTGCACACGGTGAACGCGGTGTTGGCGGCGTTGTTCCACCGTGAGCGCAGCGGGGAGGGGCAGGCGATTGAAATCACCATGTTCGAGGCCATGGCGCAATTTGTGCTGGGCGACCATATGGCCGGCAAAACCTTTGATCCGCCGCTGGGCGACACCGGTTATGCCCGCCTGCTCGCGCCGCAGCGACGACCCTATGCCACCACCGACGGATATTTGTGTGTGCTGATCTACAACGACAAACACTGGTCGGCATTTTTTGATGCCATCGGCCGCGCTGATTTGAAGTCTGATCCAAAGTTCAGTAAACACAGTACACGCGCGGCCAACATCGCCGAAGTCTATGAATTTGTCGCGCAAACCCTGGCCGCCAAATCCACCGCGCACTGGCGAACGCTGCTGGACAAAGCCGACATCCCCTACGCCACCATGCATTCGATCGATTCGCTGCTGGAAGACGAACACATGCAAGCCATTGGCTTTTTCCCCGAATTTGACCACCCCACCGAAGGCCGCATTCGCGCCACTGCGCCGGTGGGAAAGTGGAGCGCCACTCCGCCGACTATTCGTATAATGCCCGCGCGGCTGGGGGAACACAGCCGGGAAATTTTGTTGGAAGCGGGCTACACGCAAGAGGAAATTGTTACGATGGCGGCGGCAAAGGTGACGCATCTTGCTGATAATTGATGAGATGATAGCCAAATCCGCAAAACTGAATACGCTAACTACGCTAACTTTTGAAATGAATTCAAAAATGAAAATTGCACATCGATATTTGTTTGTCATGCTGTCGTTGCTGGTGCTGTTGGTGGCAATGGCCCATTTCCCCGCCACCGCGCAAACCGAGCCCGCCAAAGAGCCACCAAAGAAAAAGTGGGATGTCAACAACCCGCCGGGCGAAAAAGCCACCGTCAACATCGACACCAAAACCGGCACCTGGATGACCGTCGATGTCAGTCCGGATGGCAGACAAATCGTGTTCGATTTGCTGGGTGATTTGTATTTGTTGCCGATTGCCGGCGGCGAGGCCAAACCGCTCACACATTCGATGGCGTGGGAAATGCAGGCGCGGTTTTCGCCGGACGGCAAACGCATCACCTATATGTCGGATGCGGGCGGCGGCGATAACATTTGGGTGATGAATGCCGATGGCGGCAAACCGCGCGAACTCACCAAGGAAAACTATCGGTTGTTGAACAATCCGGTGTGGCATCCCAACGGCAAATACATTGCGGCACGCAAGCACTACACGGGTACACGCTCGCTCGGCTCCGGCGAAATCTGGATGTATAACGTCGATGAGCAGGCCAGCAGCAGCGAAAAACAGGATGGCGTGCAACTGAACGAAAAGCCAAACTGGCAAAAAGATTTGGGCGAGCCGGCGTTTTCACCGGACGGGCGC
>JANPNJ010000011.1:0-1912 GCA_031427395.1 Burkholderiales bacterium | reverse complement strand
TGCCCGCGTCCGGGTGGGAAATGATGGCGAAGGTGCGGCGGCGTTTGATTTCGGTGGCAAGCGTGGTCATGGGAGGGGAGCGGTAAAGCGGATTTTTTGAAGGCGCGAATTATCTCACCCGTGAGGGGGTGGCTTGCGGATAAAGGGCAATAAATTACCAAACACCAGCGCTGGTGCGCTGTTTGGGATGAAAATGCCTGAAAAACATTGTCATTATTGGAGTATGAGCAAATTGTAGGTGCGGGACATCATCTATTCGACTAAGCGAGCTGAGCAGGCCAAATGCGCAGCCGCTGAAAAATCAGTTGCAGCAACGACCAACATCAGGCGCGCTGCAACTCGCGGCGGTGTGTCGCATCACAACACCAGACGACAGACGTAAAAACCCCGGTGCCACTTAACGCGACCCGGGGTTTATTTTTTGCGAATGACCGGCCAATCGTTTTACTGACTCAGGCGGCGTCCCAACGAGACCACGTACGAACCCGGACGTGCGGCGAGTGTTGGATCGCTTGAGGGGCCTACACCCTTCGGCAGCACCAGCGGGTTGAAGGTGATTTTGTCGCATGCACCACCCGCACCGGCTTCAACTTTATCGATGACCAGACGGCCAGCGGTGACGACTTTGCGGCTCGCCGGCAGCGGCACGGTTGCATCGTTTACCACATCACCTTGCTCGGCGAGTTGTACATTGAAATTGAAAGCGATGCGTCCATTCGCGGCACGCTTGCGCAGTTCGTCGGCGAGGAAATCGTCTGGCATTGGTTTGAGTTCATCCTCGGTGAGGCCTTGTTGGCCTTGCGCGGCCTCAAACATCCATTTGCCCATGACTTTCTTTTTCGCAGGCGTGGTGAATTCAAACGCATTGGTGCCCCAATAGTTCACCGTCGCGTAACTGGCGGGCACGGGTGCTTTGGCAAGCCACTCGATTTGTGGCTTCGCATCAGGGTGGCTGTCGTTGAATGCCTTTACTTTCGCCGGGTCAGGGCGGCCGGTGGCTGGGTCAGGGCGGCGGGCTTCGAAAAATTTCACAAAATTTGCCGGCGTGCTGACAAAAAACACCGGCGCGGAAATGTTGGCGGTTTCCCATGATTCACCACCCGGCCCATTGAATTTCAGCGCCATGCCGCGCACGGTTTTACCTTTGTCAGAGGCTTTTGGATTGCCGCCGCCAATTGAGAAACGCGCGATGACGGGGATTTCCTGGCCGCTGAAAATGGCCGAGTTGGTCAAGCCACGGCCATCGGACGTGCCGACAAAAAATCCGCTGGCGCATACACCTTTGGCACCAGACCGGCGCGCCGCATGTTTGCCAAAAACACCTTCAAGCGCGTCAACGAGTTGGGCGGGATCCGGCGTTTGCGCAACGGCATGCGGCACAAAGCTGGCAGAAGTGGTGCCAAGCACGAGGCTGGCGAGAACGAGGGATGCGTGTTTCATGTGAACTCCTGTACTGAACTGCGTGAAGGGATCGTCGCCCGTGGCCCTGTCTGCGGGTCGCTACTGCAACTGATGTGTCGCCCGGAGACGCCTTGGCTTACGAGCAGTACGCAGGAGCAGGGGGATTTGGATTCAGGAGCGGTCAGGGTTTCGTTCCAAACCCTGGCAAACACACAGGGTCAGCAAACGCGCAGGTCTTGCCTCTTGATGTAGACAAGAGTCAATGCCTGACCCAATACAGTTCGGACCCAATACAGTTCGTTTAACTGTGCTTGTGAGTCTGTTGAACCCCGCAGACCCTTCGACATACTGATGGCGAACGGTGCAAATTCGACTAAGCGAACTGTATTGAGGCCTGCGAACTGTATTGGGTCAGGTCTAGTTAAGTAGCATTTGATTTCTCAATTCTGAGGATTATTGCTTTATGCAGTTGTGCTACACATATAGACCTGACCCCGTGATTGAAACTCTG
>JANPNJ010000010.1:0-3732 GCA_031427395.1 Burkholderiales bacterium | reverse complement strand
CTTTGGCGTTAAACGCTTCGCCGCCGTTGTTCAGAACATCCATGTAAATCTGGAATTGGTCGCGGCTGTCCTGCAATTGCGGAAAGGCGCTGATATCACCGCGCGAGGCCAGCCCCGCCGATTTCGCCAAACGCTGGGTGTGGAACTGAAGCTGTGAAGTAATGTTGGTCCAGTTGGAAAGATTGCCCCGGCTGATCGTATCCAACGCAATGGCACCAAGCATAAAAATGAAAAACAGGCCGACCAGCGTCAACAACACCTGGAACTGTGTCTGCAACGGCAGGGTGCCGATCAGCGGGAGGGAAAACGCGCTTTCAGTGCGTTTCGGCTTGGTGGTCTTGTTGGCGGCGACCGCCGCAGCGATTTTTTGGGTCTGGCTGCCGCCGCCGCCGGTAGTGCCGAAGCCGGAATGGGACACCGGCGCGGCCACAGCCCTGGATGTGGTTGTTTGCATGCCGGGTTTGCCCACCGGATCAGCGGGTTTTTTCCCGAAAGAAAAAAGTGATCCGAACAGTCCGCCACCCGCCGCTTTCTTCGCCGCTTTCGCGGCGGGAGCAGGTGACGAACCGGATGTGGGTGGTTTGATTGCCATGATGTTCTCTCCGAACCGATTGATTGCAACAATATTTCAGAATGCGGCCATCAACGCCACAGCCAATTCCTGAAAATACCAAATCAACTGCAAAAACGCCTAAACACCCGCCTGCATTCCATCCGACGGGGTTTCGGCGACATCCAAAAAAGCCGTGTTGCCGACCAGGGCTTGCACATCCAGCTCCAGCCATATCTTGTTGTTGGCATCCCGGTACTGCGCGCCTATCCAGGGGCGCGACGCATCGGTAACGGTTTCTCGGGTAAACAAATCGGGATTGCGCAGGCCAAGCATGCGGCTGACAACAAATCCCGATGCCTCAAGCAGTCGCTCATTGATCAGCACCACACGCCGTTCCGAGCCGACGGCAATGGGTGCCTGGCCCTGAAAGGCCGAAAAATCGGCAATCGAAAAAAGCTTGCCCCGGATATTGGCCACACCGTAAAACCAGGGCTTGGTTTGCGGAACGGCAACAAACAGAGGTGCCGGAATAACCTCCGAGACATCCGAGAGACTGACAAACCAACTTTCATCGCCAACCTGAAAACCGAGCTTGGAGGCAAACGCACGCAATCTGGACGGATCGCGCAATCGCTCGGCCAGATTGCGCTGGAATTCGCGGAGACTCGATTTACGCGCCATTGTGTCAGCAGCTTTCCGTGGAAAACGTGCGGTCAGCCGAGAGAATTGATCTTGGCGATCAAGTCAGGGGCATTGATGGGCTTGACAATGTAATCCTTGGCACCCTGGCGCATTCCCCAGATTTTGTCGGTTTCCTGGTCTTTGGTTGTGCATATAAAAACCGGAATGTGTTTGGTGGTTTCTTCGCGGGTGATGGCGCGGGTGGCCTGGAAACCGTTCAATCCCGGCATGACCACATCCATCAGCACCAAATCCGGCTGCTCGCGCTTGGCGACCTCGACCCCTTCTTCGCCGCTGGCGGCGAAAATAACCGTAAATCCCGCCTTGATGAGCAACCCTTCCATGAAAGTGCGCTCGGTGGGGGAATCATCAACAACCAATATCTTTTTTATTGCCATTTTGTCTGCTCCAGTCGTGCTCGGTCAAAAAACGTTGTGTATTTTAAGGATACAAGGAAGAAATGTTGAATTTATTGGATAGGTAATATTGGCATGTTCGGCATTGGCCGGCATTGGCCGGCATCGGGGGGGCAAACCGTTGTTCATGCCTCATGTTATAGGGCATCACGGATTGCCAGATGGGTATCGACAGCCTTCAGCAGGCTTTCTTTTGAAAACGGCTTGGTCAAATATTCGTCGGAACCGACCATGCGGCCGCGGGCGCGGTCAAACAAACTGTCTTTGGACGACAGCATGATCACGGGAGTGGTCTTGTGCCGGCCGCTTTTTTTGATCAATGCGCAGGTCTGATAGCCATCAAGCCTTGGCATCATGATGTCAACAAAAATGACATCAGGCTGATGGTCGGCAATTTTGGCGAGCGCATCAAAGCCGTTTTCGGCCAGGATCACCTGGCAACCGGCCTGCATCAAAAAAATTTCAGCACTGCGGCGAATGGTATTCGAATCATCGATCACCATCACCCGGGTACCCGACAAGGATTTTGTGTCCGCCACAAAGTCACTTTCTGTTTTCACTTTCAACAACCATTGACATGGCGGGCGACCAGCGGAGCGGGAACATTTTTTGGATGTGCCGTTTCCGGATGATGCCGACGCCTACTTTGCTTGCCGGGATTCGCTGCTTTTGGCGGATTCCGGCTTGTAACGGACGATCAGTGTGTTGCCCTTTCCGCGCAAACACGATGCGGGAAGATGGGGTGGCAAAAGCATTTCACGAATTACGACAGGAAGGTGGGTGGCTCATCCTGCATAGCCGGTACGGATTATAAATTCATTTTTTGCAAAATTTCCTTGTCATAACACAATTGGACAATGTGTGGATAGTGACCGCGCCACCGCGTAACAAATGTTTACACTGAAAAACAGCCGTTGCGACCGTCTTTTCATGTGGTCCGGGCGCGTCCGGTCGGCATTGGTGGTTACAACAACACCATTTCAAAGTCGTCCTTGCGGGCACCACATTCCGGGCAAGCCCAGCCGACGGGCACATCCTCCCAGCGTGTTCCGGGGGCAATGCCGTCTTCGGGCCAGCCCTCGGATTCATCATAGATCAAGCCGCAAACCAGGCACATCCAGGTTTTGGCCGCGGTGGCGGATTCAGTCATAAACACTCAGATTCATTGCGTAGTGGAGAGGGAAAGAGAAGGGAATGGGCAGGTTCGACAGGTTGCCGCATTACGACGATACAATGTATTCGCTTTTGATTATCGATTGCATTCATTCGGATTTTAGCGTTTTTGACTGCCTCCGCTTTTGTTGCATTGCCGAAATTTCACCCAGGCGCCTATACATTTATGGCTGATGCCCACCCCCCTCCTCCTGCTGTGCTGGTATTTTCCGCCACCGATCCGTCAGGCGGGGCGGGGTTGCAGGCCGACTTGCTGACCCTGGCCTGCATGGGTTGCCATCCGTTGTCGGTGGTCACTGCCATCACGGTGCAAAACACCTCAGGTGTCGAAGGCATCCAAATCATTGACGCCGATTGGGTGTCGGACCAGGCGCGAGCCATTCTGGAGGATATTCCGGTGGCCGCGTTCAAGCTGGGCGTGATGGGCAGCGCGGAAAATATTGCCGCCATAGCGGAAATTGTTTCGGACTATCCGGAAATCCCGCTGATTTTTGATCCGGTGCTGGCATCGGCGCGCGGCGATGATTTCGCCAACGAGGAAGCTCTGGAGGCGATGCGCGAGATGATCATTCCGCAAACCACGGTGATCACCCCCAACACACCGGAGTTGCGCCGGTTGATGATGGCGGATGACGACGATGAAAACATCAGTCACGAACAGCTGGCGCGGCGCATGACAGAGCTTGGCGCCGAATATGTGTTGGTCACCGGCACCCATGACACTACCCTGGATGTGGTCAATACGCTTTATGGCGAGCGCGGCATGATGCGCCAGGATCGCTGGCCGCGCCTGCCGGGCAGTTTCCACGGTTCCGGCTGCACGCTGGCATCGGCGCTGGCGGCGACCATTGCGCGCGGCATGGATATGGGCGAGGCGGCGCGCGAAGCGCAGGAATTCACCTGGCAGAC
>JANPNJ010000009.1:0-3275 GCA_031427395.1 Burkholderiales bacterium | reverse complement strand
CGCCAACCGCAGCGAGATGGCGGAAATATCCGGCGTGGGCAGCGCCAAGCTGGCGCGTTACGGCGATGCGTTTATTGAAGTGGTGGCGGAATTAACAGCATAAACTCCATATTCAGAGCGGAGTTTGGAGCAAAAATGCTTGAAAGTGCTTGTGGATAAACAATGATTGCATTTGGAAAACTTCAAAAAAAATCTGTCGTTCCATGCGAGGAAACCAAAAATGCAGGCCCTGTCAAATCTGACACCGCTGTTGGCCAAATGCTTTTTACTGTCGCTGGTGCTGCCAGCCTTGGCCGCGGCATCGGCTGTCACGCCGGGGAAAATTCCGCTTGGCGACGTGCCGCCCGCCTACCTCGGCATCGACCGTGAAAACAATAAAATCCACGCCACCGATTACACAGGAAAAGTGCTGGTGGTCACCTTTTGGGCGTCGTGGTGCGCACCGTGCCTGAATGAGATGCAGGTGCTGGAAAACCTGCAACGCGTGGCGAAAAAAAATGTGCAGGTCATCGCCATCAACATTGAAGACCGCGACAAATACCGGGCGGTGTCACGCACACTGCATACCCTCACGCTGATGCTGGCCCACGACTACAACAAATCAGTGTCCGCGGCCTATGGCGTGAAAGGCATTCCGCACATGGTCATCATCGGCCGTGACGGCAAGGTGCTGCATGTGCACCGTGGTTATGGTGACAGCATGATTCCGCGCCTGGTGGATCAAATCAATGCCGCCATTGCGGCCAAGCCAGCGGAGGCGGCGGGGTTCGGCGCACAATAATCCAGCCGGTGAAAAAAGAAGGCCTCGCTTGACGACGCAAAATACACAACGCACAGCGGCGTTTATTTATCCAGCTCAATGCCTTCGTCTTCAAACACCCGCTTCACTGTCGGGCGCGAAAACACCCGTTGCGCGTGTTTGGCCCAGGTCGGGTAGTCGGTTTTCATGTCGAAGCCGATGCGATTGCCCCAGCGGAAAAACACCAGCAGATAGGCATCACACACGCCGTACTGCCCGCCCATGGCAAACGAGCGGCCAACCAGCATTTTGTCGATGTCGGCGTAATGTTTGCGCAAATTTTCGCGGCCGGTGGCGTTGATGCTTTCTTTGGCGGCCGGGTCAGTGGAATAACGCTCCGCACGAAAAATCCCGCCCACCGCAACATGCACAGTCGATGCCAGCCATGCCATCAATGACAAGGCTTCGGCTTGTTTCCAGGTTTCCTTTGGCCACAGGCCGCGTTCGGCATATCCGCCGCCCAGGTAGGTGAGAATCGCCACCACTTCTGTCAGGACTTTGCCGTCCACATTCAGCGCGGGCACCCGGCCTTTGGGGTTGACCCGCAGGTACTCCGGGCGCTTCTGGTCGCCGTCGGCAAGCGAAACCAGCACCGCTTCATAGGCAATACCCAGCTCTTCGAGAACGATATGGGGGGCGAGGGAGCAGGCACCTGGGGAGTAATAGAGTTTTATCATCTCTGCAATTTAGCGAATTGTCTGTGATTGCACAATACTTACCCGTGGGTAATTTTTAATACCCCACCGCAAATGCCTTTTCCGGCAAGGCCATTTGCCGGAGTATCTGCTCACCTATCGGGCAAATTTGCGGTAATTAGAGCCGGGTAATGAGGGAGGAGGTATCAAAGCGGCTGCCGCCTGCCTGCTGCACTTCGGCGTAAAAGCCGTCGATTTCCTTGGTCAATGGCAGTTTTGCGCCGTTGCGCGCGGCTTCTTCCAGACAAATGCCCAGGTCTTTGCGCATCCAGTCCACGGCAAAGCCAAAGTTGAATTCACGTTTGAGCATGGTGCGGCCGCGATTTTCCATTTGCCACGACTGCGCGGCACCTTTGGAAATCACATCAAGCACCAGATTGCCGTCGAGCCCGGCTTTTTCGGCAAACGCCAGGCCTTCGGACAACGCCTGCACCAGGCCGGCGATGCAAATCTGGTTGACCATTTTGGTGAGCTGCCCGGCACCAGAGGCACCCAACAAAGTGGTGGCCTTGGCATACGCATCCATGACCGGCTTCGCTTTGGCAAACACATCGGTTTCGCCACCGCACATGACGGTGAGCTGGCCTTTTTCCGCACCTGCCTGACCGCCCGAAACCGGCGCATCAATAAACCCGATTTTTTTGGCTTTGGCTTGGGCATACAGCGTGCGGGCGGCATCGGCGGATGCGGTGGTGTGATCCACCAGTATCGTGCCGGGTTTCATGGCCGCAAGTGCCGCCGCGCCGACTGCCATCAGATCGCGGTCGTTGCCGACACACATCATCACCATGTCGGCATCGGCCACCGCAGCTTCAATGGTTGCCGAAAATGCGCCGCCATGTTGTTTGGCCCAGGCTTCGGCCTTGGCGGTGGTGCGGTTGTAGACGGTGACATCCAAGCCTTTTGCCTTGAGATGCCCGGCCATGGGATAACCCATGACGCCCAAGCCGAGGAAGGTGACTTTCATGCGAATGCTCCGTGGAATGTTGATTTGTGAAAAACAGTTTTAACCGCCAATGGACGCCGATAAAAACCGCCGATAAGCTCAAAAACAAACGTTATAAAAATATGTTCGCCATGGCGCTTGTTTGTTTTGATCGGCGGTTTTGATCGGCGTTTATCGGCGTCCATCGGCGGTTACAAAACCGTTGGATTCAGCAAGCTGGGTGGCGTGCCGCCAGTGAGTGCCGCCGTCAAATTGGTTGCCGCCAGATTGGCCATTGCCATGCGGGTGGCGCGGGTGGCGCTGCCGATGTGCGGGGTCAGCACCACATTTTCCAGGTCCAGATATTCGCGGTTGAACGCGGGTTCGTTTTCAAACACATCCAGCCCCGCACCGGCGATGCGTTTTTGTTTGAGTGCGGCAATCAACGCCGCGTCATCCACCACGCCGCCGCGCGCGCTGTTGATCAGGATCGCCGTGGGTTTCATGCGGGCGATGTCGTCCGCGCCGATCAAATGATGGGTGTCCATTGAGTAGGGCACCATCACCACCACAAAATCACTTTGCGACAATATTTCTTCCTTGCTGGCATGGGTTGCCTTGAGCGCCAACTCCTTGGCGGCGTCGAGGCGGCTGCGGTTGTAGTACAGCGTGTTCATTTCAAAGCCGAGCGCGCGCCTGGCGATGGTCTGGCCGATGCGCCCCATGCCGATGATGCCGAGGGTGGCGTGGTGAATGTCGCAGCCCAGCCACTGTTGCAGGGCAAAACCTTTTTTCCATTCACCGCGCCGCAGAAGCACTTCGGTTTCGGTGATGCGCCGCGCGGTCGCCATCAGCA
>JANPNJ010000008.1:0-5015 GCA_031427395.1 Burkholderiales bacterium | reverse complement strand
CAACCAGCACGATGTCGCCCACCAGCTTTTCCACAATGGCGCGGGTCAGTTTTCCCGGCTCTTTGACGGCGATGCCCTCGGCGATGGTGGACTCGCCGAAGCTGGCGGTGCCACCCTTGAGCGCCGCGTGCATGGATGCATAACGACTTGACTCCACGCCGATGATTTCAATATCCGGGCGCAATGCCTTGGCCGCCGACGCCATGCCGGCAATCAGTCCGCCGCCGCCGATGGCGATGACCAGTGTGTCCAATTTAGGCTGTGCCGCCAGCATTTCGAGGGCAATGGTGCCGGTGCCGGCAATGATTTTTGCGTCGTCATACGGGTGCACAAATTCCAGCCCGCGTTTTCCGGCCAACACCACGGCATGCGCCTTGGCGGCATCAAAATCCTCCCCCAACAGCACCACTTCGGCGCCGTGGCGGCGGGTCATCTCAACTTTGACATTGGGCGTGTGGGTCGGCATGACAATGACACTCGGAATGCCCAGCCGGGTGGCATGATATGCCACCCCCTGGGCGTGGTTGCCGGCGCTGGCGGCGATCACGCCACCGGCTTTTTGCGCGGGCGTCAATGACACCAGTTTGTTCAGCGCGCCGCGCTCCTTGAAGCTCGCGGTGAATTGGTGGTTCTCAAATTTGAGATACACCTCGGCACCGATGATTTCAGACAAGGTGCGTGAATGCAGGCACGGCGTGTTCACCACCTGCCCATTGATGGTGGCGGCGGCCGCCTTGATGTCAGCAAGTGTAATCATCGCGGTTTGTGTCCGTCCACATGCAAAAATTTATAGTCCACTTCCGGCACCCGGCCCGACACCAGATCCGCCAATGCCCGTCCAGACCCCGGCCCCTCGGTCCAGCCAAGTGTGCCGTGGCCGGTGTTCAAATACAGATTGTCGTAGTGCGCGCGCCCTATCAGCGGCCGGTTGGACGGCGTGGATGGCCGCAAGCCTGACCAATATTGCGGATGGTCATAGTCCGCCGCCTGCGGAAACAAATCGCGCGCGCGCCGGATGAGTGCCTCGCAGCGCACCATGTTGATGTCGGTGCGGTAGCCGGCCATCTCGGCGGTGCCGGCAATGCGCAGGCGGTTGCCGATGCGGGTGAAGACAATTTTCATCGCCTCGTCGGTGAGGCTCACCTGCGGCGCGCCGTCAAAGCCCTCGGTGGAAAGCGTGGCCGAATATCCCTTGGCCGGATACACCGGAATGGAAATGCCGATGGTGCGCAACATCGGCGTGCTGAACGCGCCGAGACACACCACATACGCGTCCGCCGCCATGGCGTCGTAGGTGACGCTGTCGCGGCGTTTGACCACCACGCCGGAAATGCGATTGCCGTTGGCGCGGATGGCTTCAATGGTGGTGTCATATAAAAATTTCACCCCCGCCCCCTCACACAACGCCGCCAGGTTTTTGGTGAAGGTGTACGCATCCCCTGACTCATCACTTTCGGCATAACTGGCACCCTTGAGGCGATCCCCCAGGCTCAGCAAGGCAGGCTCGATGCGCAACGCCTCGTCACGCGACACCACCCTGCGCTCAATCCCATAGCGGGACAACAGCGCGCACGCCGCCGCCGCCCCGGCATAGTCGGCGTCATGCGTGTAGAACTGCAAAATGCCGCGGGTGGCGTGATCGTATTCGATGCCGGTCTCTGCACGCAATGCCTGCAACGCGGCGCGGCTGTACAAACCGAGATTGACCATCTGCCGGATGTTGAAGCGGTAACGCGACGGCAGGCACTCCACCAGGAATTCCATACCCCACGACAACTGCTGCCAATCAAATTGTGGACGGAACAACAGCGGCGCATCCTCCTGGAACAGCCACTTCAATACTTTCAGCGGGGCGCTGGGCGCGGCCCACGGCTCGGACTGGGAAACCGACACCTGGCCGCCGTTGGCAAAGCTGGTTTCCATGCCCGCACCCGGCTGCCGGTCAATCACCACCACCTCGTGCCCCGATTGGGCCAGATACCACGCCGTCGATGTGCCGATGACACCGGCACCCAAAACAATCACTTTCACCCACGCCTCCAATGCTGTCGTCCTGGAAATGGCTTGCCTGGCATGCGCCCGCGTTCAACAGGAATGCGTTACTATACCGACACTGGCTGCATCGGATAAAACACAATCTGATGAAATTCACAAACAAAAACATCCGTCCATGAGTACCGCGCTCAACGCTTTTGTGCAGGCGGCATCCACTTTCGATCCGTCGGATGGTTTGCTGCCGCTCACGGTTGACGGCGTGCTGGCCGGCTGGATGAAAAAATCGTTTATCGAGCGCCTCAACGATTGGCCGGAACATTTTGCGATCCGTCCGCGCGGCGTCGGTTTTCTCGGCGAATACGAATCCGCCGAACACCGCAGTGTGGCCTTCGCCGAAGTGGTGGAGTCCCTCGCCACGCAGGATGTGATTCGCGGCTGGCGCGGCGAATTGGTCACGGTTGCCGAATCCATTTATTCGCCGCCGCTGTTTCATATTGAGCGTGCCGCCTCGCCGTATTTCGGCCTCACGGTTTATGCCTCGCACTTGAACGGCCTGACCGCGCGCAATGGCCAGCCCTATATGTGGCTGGCACGCCGCGCCGCGTCCAAATACGTGGAGCCGGGCAAGCTCGACAATCTCGCGGCGGGCCGCATCACACGCGGCTTTTCGCCGCTGCAAACCCTCGCCAAAGAGAGCCTGGAGGAAGCCGGCATCGACGCGGCACTGATTGCGCTGGCGCGCGCCGCCGGTGCGGTGCGCTGCAAACGCGAGACGGCGGAAGGCTTGCACAACGAAGTGATTTTTGTGCATGACATCATCCTGCCGGATACCTTTGAACCAAAAAACCATGACGGCGAAGTCGCGGGCTTTGATTGTGTGCCGATCACCGACCTGTTGACCATGCTGGAAAATCCTTCGCAGTTCACGGTGGATGCGGCGCTGGTGATTGTTGATTGCCTGCTGCGGCGCGGCTACCTGCATTCGGATCGCAGCGACTATCTCGAATTGCTGCATGCCATCCGGCCTTGATGGCCGGCTGTTTTGCGTTTGAGCACACTTGGACAATAGCGCCCTGCTGCTGGTGATCCTGGCGGCGTTGTTGCACGCCGCGTGGAATTACCTGCTCAAAAAATGCGGCGGCGGGCTGGGCATTCTCACCCTGTCGGCAATCACCGCGAGTGTGGTGCTCACGCCCTTTGCGTTGTTTCTCCTCTGGCGGGGCTTCACTTTTCCGTTTGGCGTGTGGGCGGCATTGGGCATCGTCATTTGCTCGGGCATCCTGCACATGATTTATTTTCTGCTGCTGGATCGCGCCTATCGCTCGGCCGGTACAGGGGGTGATTTGTCGGTGGTGTATCCGCTGGCGCGCGCCACCGGGCCCTTGCTCACCATCATCGCCGCCACGCTGTTTTTTGGTGAAGTCATGACCCCGGTCGCGGCGGCGGGTGCGCTCCTGATCGGCATCTCGGCGCTGATACTCACAGGTGATCCGCGCAAACTATTTTCGCGGCAGGCCGGCAAAGGTGTTGGTTTTGCGCTTCTATGCGGCGGCATGATCGCCTGCTACACGCTGGTGGACAAACAGGCGGTGGCGCTGTTTTTGATCCCGCCGGTGGTGTTTGACTGGGCGGCAAACGTCGCGCGGGTGACGATGCTGGTGCCCTACACAAAATTGCGCGAACCGCAGGCCATGGCACTGGCCTGGCGCGATCACCGCCAAACCATCATTGCCATTGGTGTGATGAGCCCGCTGTCGTACATCCTGGTGTTGACGGCGATGGTGTACACACCCGTCAGTTATGTGGCACCGGCGCGGGAGATGTCGATTTTGTTTGCCGCGCTGTTGGGCGCGCATGTGCTCAATGAGGGCGATGCCACCCGCCGCACCCTGGCGGCGCTGGGCATGGTGGTGGGGGTGGCGGGGTTGGCGTTGGGTTGAAATGCCTACGCTTTCACCTGCACGCGCAACACGCAAAAAACTTGTCATTTCGAACGGGTTTATGTGAGGAATCTCATCACGTTGATTGACGAAGAAACAGGCAGCACAGCTACAAACGGATGAGATGGATCAAAGCACGATAAAACCGTGCTCTGTCGGAATGACAATTTCAATAATGAGATTTTTATGAAAACTCGTTTATACATGCGGTGCTTCAGTCATTTTCGCCTGAAACACCGCGCCCCTGCTTGACTTTACAAATTCACGCGAAACGCCGCCGCCGTCTTTGCGGTGACTTCTTCCAGCGTCACGCCCGGATGCAATTCGATCAACGTGAGCCCGGTGAGCGGATGCACTTCAAACACACACAGGTCGGTGATGATGAGATTCACCACGCCGCGGCCGGTCAGCGGCAGGGAGCATTGTTTGAGGATTTTTGAGGCGCCGTCTTTGGAAGTGTGTTCCATCAACACCACCACACGTTTCACGCCCGACACCAAATCCATCGCCCCACCCGGCCCTTTCACCATCTTGCCCGGCACCATCCAGTTGGCAAGGTCGCCGTTCTCGGCCACTTCCAGGCCGCCCAAAATCGACAGGTCAATATGCCCGCCGCGAATCATGGCAAACGAATCGGCGCTGGAAAAAAAACTCGATCCCGGCAAGGTGGTGATGGTCTGCTTGCCGGCGTTGATGAGATCGGCATCGACCGCGTCATCGGTCGGAAACGGGCCGATGCCGAGCAGGCCGTTTTCACTTTGCAAGGTGACACTGATACCA
Organism: Burkholderiales bacterium; assembly: GCA_031427395.1. Taxonomy (GTDB): domain Bacteria; phylum Pseudomonadota; class Gammaproteobacteria; order Burkholderiales; family Usitatibacteraceae; genus UKL13-2. The sequence continues at coordinate 300 of JANPNJ010000008.1, read as the reverse complement.
GGTGGAATGTGGTTGGCCACCAACGTCGGAATACCAATGCCCAGGTTCACATAGTAACCATCGCGCAATTCCTTGGCCGCGCGCCTGGCCATGATGTCCCGGATGGGTGAATCTTTTTTCGATGCCGCCGCGCCTTGCACGGTGCGAAACTCAATGCGTTTCTCAAATTTCGCCCCCTGGATGATGCGGTCAACATAAATGCCGGGGGTGTGGATGTGATCCGGGTCGAGGGTGCCGGTTTCGACCAGTTCCTCCACCTCCGCGACCGTGGTTTTTCCGCAGGTGGCGATCATGGGATTG
>JANPNJ010000007.1:0-12730 GCA_031427395.1 Burkholderiales bacterium | reverse complement strand
CAAAACGCCACTAAACGCCTGAAAACACCATGAATATCGGACAATTTCCCCAGCGGCGCATGCGGCGTCTGCGCCGCACCCAATTCCTGCGCGACATGGTGCGCGAATCATCGCTGTCAGCGCGTGATTTTATTTATCCGGTGTTTGTTTTGGAGGGGGAAAAGCGCCGCGAGGCTATTGCTTCGATGCCGGGAATTGAGCGTTTGTCGCTGGATCAATTGATGCCGGTGTGTGAGGAGGCGTTGCGGCTCGGCATCCCGGCGATTGCCTTGTTTCCGGTGATTGATTCCGCAAAAAAATCGGCGGGCGGCGAAGAAGCGTTCAACCCCAACGGCCTGGTGCCGCAGGTGGTGCGCGTGCTCAAACAGCGATTTCCCGAGCTGGGCATGATCACCGATGTGGCGCTCGACCCCTACACCACGCACGGCCAGGACGGGGTGGTTGATGCCAGCGGTTATATCCTCAACGACGAGACCATTGCCCTGTTGCAGCGGCAAGCTGTGGTGCAGGCGGAAGCGGGTGTCGATATTGTCGCGCCGTCGGACATGATGGACGGCCGCATCGGCAAAATCCGCGCCGCCCTCGATGCGGGCGGACACATCCACACCGCCATCATGGCTTATGCCGCCAAATATGCCAGCGCCTACTACGGCCCGTTCCGCGAGGCAGTGGGCTCGTCCGGCAATCTCGGTAAATCCGACAAAAAAAATTACCAGATGGATCCGGGCAACTCCGATGAAGCGATGCGCGAAATCGCCCTCGATCTGGCCGAAGGCGCGGATATGGTGATGGTCAAACCCGGCATGCCGTATCTGGATATTGTGCGCCGGGCAAAAGACACCTTCGCCGCCCCCACTTTTGTTTATCAAGTCTCCGGCGAATATGCGATGGTCAAAGCCGCCGCCGCAAATGGCTGGCTGGATCACGACGCGGTGATGATGGAGTCACTGCTGGCGTTCAAGCGCGCTGGGGCGGATGGCATCCTCAGCTACTTTGCGCTGGAAGCGGCACGCTTGCTGCAATCGCAGCGATAACCATGCGCCAATTTTTATCGGCGCTCGCGTTGGTGGTGCGCGATTACGACGAAGCGATTGATTACTACACCCGCGTGCTCGGCTTTGAATTGATCGAAGACACCGACATGGGTGCCGCCGAGCCGGGCAAACGCTGGGTGCGGGTGCGGCCAAAAGGTGCCACCGAAACCTGTTTTTTGCTGGCCCGTGCCAGCACGCCCGCGCAGCTTGCCAGCGTCGGCAACCAAACCGGCGGCCGCGTGTTCCTGTTTCTCCACACCGACGATTTCCAGCGCGATTTTGCCGCCATGACCAGCCGGGGTGTGCGCTGGGTGCGCCCGCCGAGTGTGCAACGTTATGGCACGGTGGCGGTGTTTGCCGACCTCTATGGCAATCAATGGGATTTGATTGGGCCCGCAACCAGCGCGGCCGAATAAAAATGTAAACACCACTGTTTGCGGGCGTTTCCAGGCATTTTTGCTGGGAACGTCCGTCAATAAATGAGTTTGCGGAAAAATATGACGGGCTAAACAGCCGATTCACTTCAACAACTTGAATGCCTGCATCCGCGCCGCGCGCTTGTCAAACGTCATCGTGTGTCGGCATCCCGCATGTTTGCCGATGCCCGCGATGAGGGCATCGCTGAAATCAAGCGGGGCTTGCGAATAGTCGTTGAATGCAGACCAAGCGACCGGCTTGCTTTCGATGGCCAGATCGTCGGACTCGAGCAACGTGCGCAAAATATTGCAAAGCGCGGATTTTTCAAGTCCATAGACATCCTCCAAAACCCACACCAACTCACACAGCACCACAGCGGAAACAAAGCCCGGCTCGTCCTTCGTGAGTGTGCCCATCAGGCGATTGGCAAGCGCACTTTGTCCGGCATCATCCTGCGCGAAGTAGCGCACCAGAATATTCGTGTCCAGGCCGATCACGCCTGGCTGCCCTTGGCAGCGCGTTGCCTGATGGCGCGATTCATCGCCGCAACCGACACCGCTTTTTTCGGCGCGGGCACACAACCCTTGAGGCTCAGGATGCTCGCTTTGATCGGCACCAGCGTGTAACGCCCGTCCGGCATGGCCACGAAGTCGACGCGATCACCGACGCCAAGGCAGAGGGCATCGCGGACTGGCTTGGGCAGTGTGATTTGGCCTTTTGAGGTGAGGGTGGCGGCAGACATGGCAAATCCTTACTTTTTTATGATTCCTTACTTTATGGTATAGCAACCCTGTTGTCAATATACAACCGGCGCGGCGGCAACTGCTGCAGATGGTGAGCGCCAGATTGGATGGACATACTCCAGCGCGCTAATGCGCCCCCTCCCAATTCACCCCCACCCCCGGCTCCGCCACCAGCGCCACATCCAGCTTCGCGACATTGGTCATCAGCCCCGGCACATTCGCTTTCACAATAGCCAATTCATCTGACGGCACTTCCAGCACCAACTCATCGTGTACCTGCATCACCAGTCTGGTTTGCAGTTTTGAAGTTTCCAGCCAGCCCTGCACCGCAATCATGGCGAGCTTGATCAAATCCGCTGCCGTGCCTTGCATCGGCGCGTTGATGGCGGCGCGCTCCGCCCCTTGGCGGCGGCCTTGGTTGGATGAGCGGATGTCGGGCAGCCACAGGCGGCGACCGAATACGGTTTCGACGTAGCCGCATTCGCGCGCGGCGTTGCGGGTGCGTTCCATGTAGGCCGCCACGCCGGGATAACGGGCGAAATAACGCTCGATGTAGCTGGCGGCGGCGGAACGTTCGATGCCCAGATTGGCGGCGAGGCCGAAGGCGCTCATGCCGTAAATCAGGCCGAAGTTGATCACCTTGGCATAACGGCGTTGCTCGTTCGAAACCTCCTCGCGGCTGACACCAAACACCTCGGCGGCAGTGGCGCGGTGCACGTCCTCGCCTGCGGCAAAGGCGTCAAGCAAGCCTTTGTCACCGGACAAATGCGCCATGATGCGCAATTCAATCTGCGAATAATCAGCGCTGACAATCACGCTGCCGGGCGCGGCAATGAAGGCCTCGCGGATGCGGCGGCCCTCTGCTGTGCGCACCGGGATATTCTGCAAATTGGGGTCGGTGCTCGACAGGCGCCCGGTGACGGCGACGGCCTGCGCGTAATTGGTGTGAACGCGGCCGGTTTTGGCGTTGACCATTTTCGGCAGCTTGTCGGTGTAGGTGCTTTTGAGTTTGGCGACGCTGCGGTATTCGAGAATGGCCTTGGGCAGCGGGTAATCGAGGGCGAGTTTTTCCAGGGTTTCCTCGTCGGTCGAGGGCGCGCCGCCGGGGGTTTTTTTCAGGGGCTTGATGCCTTGTTTGTCGAACAGAATTTCGCCGAGTTGTTTGGGCGAGCCGAGGTTGAATGGTTGACCGGCAAGTTGATGTGCGCGCGACTCCAGCTCAAGCATTTTCAGGCCAAGCTCGGCGCTTTGTTTTTGCAAAAGCGTGGCGTCGATCAACACCCCATTGCGTTCCATGGTGAGCAACACCCGCGCCACCGGCATTTCGATTTGTTCGTAAATAAATTTGAGTTTGGCGTCAGTGCTGATTTGGGAAAACATCGCGCCGTGCAGTTGCAGCGTGACATCGGCATCCTCGGCCGAATACTCGGTGGCACGCTCCACTGAAACCTGCTCAAAACCGATTTGTGCGGCACCCTTGCCGGCGATTTCCTCAAAGCTGATGGTCTTGAACCCCAAGTGGCGTGAGGCCAATGAATCCATGTCGTGGCGCTGGTGGCTTTCCAGCACATACGATTGCAGCAACGTGTCGTGAACATAACCTTGGACATTGATGCCGTGGTTGGCGAACACATGCAAATCGTATTTGCAGTTCTGGCCGAGTTTTTTCCGGGTGGGGTCGGTGAGCCAGGGTTTGAGTTTGTTGATGCATAAATCAAAATCGAGTTGATCCGGTGCGCCGGGATACATGTGCCGGAGCGGCAGATAGGCGGCTTCCCCGGCCACGCAGGCAAACGACAGGCCGACAATTTGCGCCTGCATGTGGTCGAGACTGGTGGTTTCGGTGTCGAGGCACACCAGCTCGGCGGCGTGGAGTTTTTTGATCCACGCATCAAGCTGCGCGCCGGTTTCGATGCATGCGTATTTTCGGGTGTTGATGAACGCGGTCTGTGTCGCGGGCACCTCGCCTGCCGACCAGCGGCTGGCGGTGGCGTCCTTTTGCGCCTGTTTGTGCGGCTGGGATTCTTCCAGATCAATCGGCATCCCCGTACCCTTGTGCAGTTGCGCGCGCAAAGTGCGAAAGCCGAAGGTCTCGTAGAGTTTGTCCAGCCGCGCGACATCCACATCCTTGTGGTCGATGGTGTCGAAATCAAACGGCAGCGGCACGTCACATTTCACTGTCACCAGCACGCGGCCGGTTGGCAGCCAGTCGCGCGCGTTGACAATATTGGTGCCGACCACACCCTTGACCTTTTCGGCGTTGGCCATCACGCCTTCGAGTGTGTCGTATTCATTGAGCAGTTTCACCGCCGTTTTAGGACCAACCTTGTCCACGCCGGGCACATTGTCCACCGTGTCGCCCATCAGCGCCAGATAGTCAACAATGCGGTTGGGCGGCACACCAAATTTGTTGATGACCCCGTTGATGTCGAGTGTTTCGTTGGACATGGTGTTGACCAACGTGACGTTTTCATTGACCAACTGCGCCAGATCCTTGTCGCCGGTGGATATCACCGTCTCGACACCCCTGGCGCTGGCATGCACACTCAGCGTGCCGATCACATCATCGGCCTCCATGCCCGCCACTTCCACACACGGCCAGCCGAGCGCCGCGCAGACTTCGCGGATGTGGCCGATCTGGTGTGCGAGGTCTTCGGGCATGGCGCTGCGGTTGGCTTTGTACTCGGGGTAGATGTCGTCACGGAATGTTTTGCCCCTGGGATCGAAAACGCAGGCGCTATAATCAGCGGGGTAATCGTGGCGCAAACGGTTGAGCATATTGACCACGCCGTGGATGGCACCGGTGGGCTCACCCGAAGGACTTTTGAAATCCGGCATGGCGTGAAACGCCCGGTAAAAATAGCTCGATATATCAACCAGCAACAAACGCTTGCGCACGGGAGCCATGGTGGATGGGTTGTCGGGCGCAGAGGTCATGGCGGTCACGGGAGAAAATGTTGGGAAACGCGGACAAAACAATTGAAGCACTCAAGCTGGCGGGCGGCAAAATCCCGAAGCGCTCTGACCCCGGATTGCAGCAGCAAAGCCAGGCTGCCGCGCGCGAATCATGGTGGGTGCTCAACATTATGGCTGAAATGGTTTCGGCCTCGGAGCGGCTCGGCACAGTTTCGCCAGCCATTGCCATCTTCGGCAGCGCCCGCCTGAAACAGGACAACCGGTATTACGCGCTCACCGAAACCATCGCGCGCAAATTGTCCGATGCCGGCTTTGCGGTGCTGTCCGGCGGCGGCCCTGGCATCATGGAAGCCGCCAACAAGGGTGCGCTCGGCGGCAAGGGCCCCAGCGTCGGCCTGAATATATTGTTGCCGCACGAGCAGGAGGGCAACGGCTATCAGGATATTTCCCTTTCCTTCCAGCATTTTTTTGCGCGGAAAACCATGTTTGTCAAACATGCGATGGCCTATGTGGTGATGCCCGGCGGCTTTGGCACACTGGATGAATTGTGGGAGGCGCTGACCCTGATCCAGACCGGCAAGCTGCGCAAAATGCCGGTGATTCTGGTGGGTGGCGAATTTTGGGCGGGCATGATCGATTGGGTGAAAACCCGCATGCTGGACGAGGGCGTGATCAACGCGGCGGATGTCAATCTGTTCAAGGTGATTGATGACCCGGATGAAGTGGTCGCGGCAATTTTCGCGCACTACGCCAACCGGCCGTTCCACGCCAATGCCGACGAAAAGACCCTCGAAATGTCACTCTGAGCGGCGCAGGCTGTGACGGTTTTGAAAGGAAAGGTTATGCGTTATTTCAACTATCCCATTTGTTCCATTTGTTCCATTTGTCCCATTGGCATTCTCGCGCTGCTGTTGTGCGCTATGGCTGTTGTCGCCCAACCGGCGGCGGAGTCCCCTCGCCGTCCGGCGGATGCGGTCATCATCGACGACATTGTGTTGCCGGCCTTGCCCAAGGGCAAAACGCGCGATGATTTTTTGCGCGACCATAAAATCACCACGCGCAAATCGGCAACCGAAACCATCACTGAACACCGCCTGAACGGCAAGCTCTACAGGATGGAAGTGAAGCCGGACAAGGGCCCGGCCTACACGCTGATCGATGAAAAAGGCGAAGGCAAATTTGTGCGCATGGGCGAAGTCAACACAAAAATCGCGGTGCCGATGTGGGTGTTGCTGACATGGTGAGCGCCACCCGGTTCGTCGCATGAGTGTTTTCACGCCCGTCAGCATCGAAGAAGCCCGCGCCTTTGCCGCGCCCTGCCAAATCGGCGACATCATCGATTTCCAGGACATCGCCGCCGGGGTGGAAAACAGCAATTTTTTTCTGACCACCACGCGCGGCCGTTATGTGCTCACCATTTTTGAAAAAATCCCGCGCGCCGACCTCGATTTTTACATGGGGTTGATGGCGCATTTGCACGCCAAGGGCTTTGGCTGCGCGGCACCGGTAAAAACACAGGGAGGCGAGGTGTTGCGCGAATTAAAGGGCAAGCCAGCCGCATTGGTGACACGGCTTTCCGGCAACGACATCGCGCACCCGATGCCACAGGATTGTTTTGCGGTCGGCGCGGCGCTGGCCGCCATGCACCTCGCGGCAGCGGAATTTCCCCTGCCCATGCCCAACTGGCGCGGGCTCGCCTGGTGGCGGCGCGAGGCGGAGGGGTTGAAGGTCCTGGCCAGCGCAGAAGAAAATGCCCTGCTGCAAAGCGAAATCGCCCACCAGGCCAATTTTGACCAGCTCGATGTGCCGCGTGGCATCATCCACGCGGATTTGTTCCGCGACAATGTGTTGTGGGACGATCACGGCGACGGCCACCGGCCGCAAATGATTGATTTTTATTTTGCCTGCCACGACCAGTTCATCTGGGATGTGGCCATCACTGTCAACGACTGGTGTCTGGACTACGCGGTCTATCCCGAAGCCCGGCTCAATCCAGCCAATGCCACAGCATTGCTCAAGGGCTACGCCAGCGTGCGGCAGTTTGTGGCGAATGAAAAACACGTGTGGCCGCAGGTGTTGCGCGCGGCGGCGCTGCGCTCGTGGCTGGGGCGGCTGGGGTATCACTACACACCGCGCGTCTCCACCCTGACCCACAGCAAGGATCATGCCTTTTGTGCGCGCCTGCTGCGGTTCCATATTGCCAATCAAGACCAGGCACGGACATATTTTCAAAATTGACGCAGGTATATTTATATGCAGGTAATTGATGTTCCCGCCGCGGGCGGGTTGAGTTGGATCAAAGAGGCGTGGGTGTTGTTTCGTGCGCAGCCGATGGCGTGGATTTCACTCGTCTCGATGTGGCTGATGGTGTCGATGTTCATGTTGCTGGTGCCGTTGGTGGGCGCGCCATTGATGACCATGCTGCAGCCGGGATTTTTTGCCGGCTTTGTGCTGGCGTGTCGCGATCAGGAGATGGGCAAGCCGGTGGCGGTCAGTTATTTGTTGGCCGGTTTCAAAGTCAGCGGACGCACCCTGATTCAGATCGGCTCGGTGACACTATTGCTCGAATTGCTGGTGATGATGACCCTCAGCGTCTTTGGTTTTTTTGACGGGCTGCAAACAATTGACCGCAACAACATGTCGGTTGAAGCCATCGCCAAAGCCTTTGAAGGGCAAGGTGCGCTGTGGTTAGCGGCGCTCATTGCCATTGTCGTCATCAAGGCGTTGATGTGGTTCACCGCCGCCTTGATCGCCCATCAACCGATGCCGGCTTCACACGCGATACGCTGGAGTTTTTATGCGCTCATCGGCAATTTTGTGCCGATGGTGTTGTTCGCCGTCACCATATTTTTGCTGCTGACGGTGGCGATCATGCCATGGGCGATCGGACTGGTGGTCTTTATGCCGGTGTATGCGATTGCCCACTACACCAGTTTCAAGGCGGTGTTTCGCGCCGATGCCGATGTCCGTTCGGTCGAGTAAACACGCCGCCAACATTCCCAAACTTGCGCCACGTCATTGAATGTCGGCAGGTTGCTGTCAGTATGGTGGGCGGGTTTATTTTTGGGGTATGGTCATGAAGCAATTATTTGCATCAATGGTGTTGGCTTTGGCGGCCGGGACAGCATACGCGGCAGACATTGTGATCGGACAATCCGCGCCCCTGACAGGCGGCAATGCCGAGTTGGGCAACGATATCCGCAAAGGTGCGCTGGCTTATTTCGCCAAGGTGAACCAGGCGGGCGGGATCAATGGCAACAAAATCCGCCTGGTCACGCTGGATGACAAAAATGACGCCAAGACCGCCGGTGAAAACGCCAAAAAACTGATCCAGGACGAAAAAGTCGTGGCGCTGTTTGGTTATGCCTCTGCCACGGTGAGCCTGCCGGCCATGCCGCATGTGATTGCCGCCAAGGTGCCGTTTTTCGCGCCCTTCACGGGTGCCGACACCATTCGCAAACAAAACGAATTTGTCTATACGGTGCGCGCCACCTATGCCGATGAGATAGAAAAAATCATCGGCTTCTGGGGGCCCCTGGGCATCACCAAGGTGTTGGTGCTGCACTACGATGACGAAGTCGGCAAGCAAAATTACCAGACCGTTGCCCGCGCGATGGTCAAATACGGCAAGGAGCCCAGCGCACTGGCCATAAAGCGCAACACCGACATTACCGCCGACAACATCAAGGCGCTGGTGGCAGCCGATCCCAAAATCATTCTGGCCACCACCTTGGCCGCGCCGATTGTGCAAATCAGCAAACAATTGCAGGCAATGAACAAGCTTTATCCCATCACCTCATTGTCTTTTGCCAGCTTAAGCCAGATCACCAAGGGCCTCGGCGCGGATGCGGCCGGCATCACCGTTTCCTTGACAGTACCCGCACCCAACCAAAAAGAAATTCTGGTGGTGACCGAATGCCAGAATGCGTGGGCGGCATCCAAACAATCTGGTGCGCTGACCACCACGTCGCTCGAGGCGTGTATCGCCGCCAAGGTACTGGTGGAAGGCTTGCGCCGGGCCGGCAAGGATCTCAACCGGGCGAGCCTGCATCGGGCGTTGTCGGCAATGACAAAAATCGATGTGGGTGGGGTGATGGTGCATTTCAAGGATGGCTTCCGCCACGGCGGCCTCTATGTCGATATCGCGGTCATTCGCCGCAACGGCGAATTGCGTACATGATGGCGTAACGGCGAATTGCGAACTTGAGGCCGCAACGGCGAATTGCGTACCTGAAGTAAATCACAAAGTTGTTGTTTGGTGCGGCGTTTGCGGTATTTTTGCCTGAAACACCGCGCCAATAAACAACTTTACTAAATCGCTGTCAGTTTCGCGTACTGAATCGCCAGCCACTTGGCGCCGTCGCGGCGGAATTTCACCTGCACGCGCGCGTCCTGCCCGCGTCCTTCCCACGCCAGCACCAACCCTTCGCCAAATTTGCTGTGGTTCACGTTTTGGCCAACGGCAAACGGATAGGTGTCGCTGCGCGCGGTTTCAAACCCGGCGCGGGAAGTGTCGGGCGAGCCTTCGCGGCCGTACTCGGCGGCGCGTTCGTCTTTTTTCACATAACTTTGCTTGAAGCCGGTGTAGGTGCCGCCACGGTTTTCCGGCGTGTAGGAGCCACGTGTGCCGCTGCCCCAGTTGTTGCTGCCACCGCCACCCCCACCATATGCCGCCAGCTTTTCCGGCACCACAATCCATTTGCACAGTGGCGCCGGAATCTCGTCCAAAAACCGCGACACAATGCCGTAGCGGATCTGCCCATGCAACATGCGCTGGCCGGCATAGGACAAATACAGCCGTTTGCGCGCGCGCGTGATGGCCACATACATCAGGCGACGCTCCTCCTCGATGCCAGCGCGGTCAGTGAGCGAATTTTCATGCGGGAACAAGCCTTCCTCCAGCCCGCCGACAAACACATGGTCAAACTCCAACCCCTTGGCCGCGTGTACCGTCATCAGTTGCAGCGCGTCATCACTCGCGCTGGCTTCGTGGTCGCCCGCCTCCAGGCTGGCGTGGGTCAAAAATCCCGTGAGCGCAGTATCGTCACCTTCGTATGGCTCTTCAAATTGCGCGCAGGCCGAAACCAATTCGGCCAGGTTTTCCAATCGATCCGCGCCTTCGCGTTCGTTTTCGTAGTGGCTGTTCATGCCGCTTTTTGTGAGCGTTTCCTCGACCAATTCGGCCAGTGAAAGGTTGGCTTCCGATGCCGCCTTCAAACCCTCCACCACCCGCAAAAACGTGCCAATGGCGGCAGCGCTGCGGCCGCTGATGGTATTTTGCGCGATGCCGTTCAGCGCCGCCTCGTACAGCGACACGTTGTAGCGGGTGGCCAGCTCTTGCACCAACTCGACCGAGCGTGCGCCGATGCCGCGCGGCGGAAAATTCACCACCCGCGAAAACGCGCCATCGTCATTGGGGTTGCCCGCGAGCCGCAAATAGGCCAGCGCGTGTTTGACTTCCAAACGCTCGAAAAAACGCAGCCCGCCATAAACCCGATACGCCACACCGGCGCTGAACAAGGCATGCTCAAGCACGCGCGACTGTGCGTTGGAGCGGTACAAGAGCGCCATTTCGGCGAGCGCTTTGCCTTCGCGGTGCAGCGCCCTGACTTCATCGACCACAAATTGCGCCTCGTCGATGTCGGAGGCGGCGGCATAAATGCGCAGCGGCTCGCCGCGGCCCTCGTCCGTCCACAGATTTTTGCCGATCCGATCCTTGTTGTGTTCGATCACCGCATTGGCGGCGTCGAGGATGTTGCCCTGCGAGCGATAATTTTGTTCGAGCTTGATGACATTGCCGCGCGCAAAATCGCGCTGGAAATCGCGCATGTTGGCGGCTTCCGCCCCGCGGAATCCGTAGATGGAATTGTGTGTGACGATGCCGTTGGCGATGTAATTGTGCGTGCCCGCAATGTCCAGGTCGTAAACCGCGCGCACTTGTTTCGGCAGGCGTTTTACATCCGCGACAAAATCCAATCCGCCATTCCCGTCCACCATCGCCATGCCCTGCCGGATCGCGCCAGCGCGCACAAACGGCAGCGGTGTGGTGTGAATGCCGGCGCGCAATTTGATGACCCCGCCCAACATGCCGTGGATTTGTTTGGCGACCGCATATACCTTGGCAAAATCGCCAAACGAAGTCTCATATCGCCACGACCCCGAATCCGCCTTGGCCGGGCGCACGGACAATCCCAGTTTCATCAACGCCTTGGCACCCGCGGCATCATTGCCCATGACGGCAATGCGATGCAGCGACGATTTGCCGCGGCCATCCCCGCAAAGTGTGATGTTGATGTTGCGGCGGTTGGCGTCGCGGGACATCGGCACATGATGCGGCTCGGCAATATCCAGGTGGCGATTGGCGAGCAGACGCCGCGCGGCGGCTTCGGTGTCAAGGGTGGCAAACACATGCGCAATCCATCCGGCGTCGTGTACCAGGCCGTTTTTGCCTTTGCCTTTGCGCGGCACAAACGGCAATGTCGGCAGGCCATATTGCAGCGATACCAGCATTTCCTCGGCGCGGGCGGCGTTTTCGCTGTCATGGGTGCCGATGACCCATAGCGCATCGGCGTGCTCTTGCAGGCTGCGCTGCTTGAATCCGACCATCGGCTTTTTTTGGCCGTTGGTGTAGACCTGCGATGTGCCGAGGCGATAACCAACATCGCGCTTGTGCATCAGATAGGTGAAAAATGTTTGTGGTGTTTCACCCAGCAAATAACCGGCGAAATGCGTGTGCTCTGGTGTGCTGGTGATTTTTTTGCCGCTGGCAAGGGTGACGGTTATCAACTCCGTCGATTTTCTGCGTGTGTGAACATGCATCACCGCCGTCGGCTTGAACCGCTTGGCACCAAAACAGGACAGCACCTCATCACCGATCCGCACCCGCTCAATGGCGCGGACGCTGCCATCGGCCATGCTGATTTTGCTACCCGCCACCAGGCATTGATCGTCGTCCCCCACTCCCAAAACCGCGGCATTTCTCCCCGCCAACAATTGAATCCATTGGTATTGCAGGCGGTTGGTGTCCTGGAATTCATCGACCAGAATATATTGGAAGCGCGCGCGATAGTGATCCAGCAGCGCCGTGTTTTTGTTGAGCAATTCATAACAGCGCAGCAACAATTCGGCGAAGTCAGTCACACCCTCACGCTGGCATTGTTCCTCATAGGCTTGGTACAGCGCAACCTGGCGGCGGGTAAACGCGTCCGGTGCCTCGACCTTGGCCGCGCGCAGTCCCTGCTCCTTGGCGCTGTTGATGAACCACGCCATCTCGCGCGGCTTGAATTTTTCATCATCGATGTTGAGCGTTTTCATCAGCCGCTTGATGGCGGACTGCTGATCGGCCGAATCGAGGATCTGGAAGGTCTGCGGCAAATTGGCGTCGCGGTGGTGCGCGCGCAAGAGGCGATTGCACAGGCCGTGGAAGGTGCCGACCCACATGCCACGGGTGTTGATTGGCATCATCGTGGACAACCGCGTGAGCATTTCCTTGGCGGCCTTGTTGGTGAAGGTCACCGCGAGGATGCCGCCGGGTGTCACCTGTCCGGACTGGATGAGCCAGGCGATGCGGGTGGTCAGCACCCGCGTCTTGCCCGAGCCGGCACCCGCCAGCACCAGGGA
>JANPNJ010000006.1:0-1809 GCA_031427395.1 Burkholderiales bacterium | reverse complement strand
ATCATGCGGCATACATCTGGCTCATGTCACGCAAGCCCTTGATCTCCAGCGGGTTGCCGAACGGGTCCAGAAAAAACATGGTGTGCTGCTCACCAGGCGCACCGGCAAAACGCACGCCCGGCGGAATCACAAATGGAATTTTTTCCGCCTGCAATTTATTCGCCAGCGCCTGCCATTCAGCCAGCGGCAGCACCACGCCAAAATGCGGCATCGGCACCGCCTGGCCATCGACCATGCCGGTCGGTGCGGTGGTGAGTGGCGCGCCCAGATGCAACGACAACTGGTGGCCGAAAAATGAAAAATCCACCCACGATGCCGTGCTGCGTCCCTCGGTGCAGCCGAGCAAGCCGCCATAAAAAACCCGCGCGGCGGCAAGCCCGGTGACATTCAACGCCAAGTGAAATACGCTCGCCATGCTTAAGCTTACTCGGGCACCGAAACGGTATTGTTGGCAAAAGTGATGGCATTGGCCGGCGTTGGCGCGGCCACCATCGGCGGTACATTGGCCGCCGTGATGGCCGGCGCGGCACCGGCAGCACCCCCGCGCGGTGTGGTGCGCACCACTTGGGATGCGGGCAACGCCACGTTGTTTTTCAGATTCGCATAGAGCGCGTCCATCGCCTGGTTGTAATACCGCTGCATCGGCACAAAGCGGCTGTCGTATCCGGCGGTGGCGGCATTGCCGTTCAAGGCATCCAGATGCTGCGCGTTGGTGACTTCGATATAGCTCAGTTTGCTGGCCGCCCCTTCGACAATTTTGTTCAGGCCGAAATACGGACGTGACGAATGATTGACCGGCACCAAGGCATCGGCACGGCCATGCACAATGATGGCGGGCTTGCCGCGCAGATTGCCGGAGCGCAGCACTTCATTGATGCCCCCGCTCGGCAACGCCGGTGCAATGGCCTGGCCGAAATTGATGACGCGTGAAGCAATACATTTGGCGCCATCGGCATTGAGCGATTGGCTGCCGTCCACATCAATGCTCTGCGCATCCTGCGTGGCACCGCCCACAGAATTGTTGCTGACGAGATTGATGCCGAGTGTGGGCGGCAGCCCGCTGCCCGCGCCGAACAATCGCATCAACGTGGTGGCGGGTGTGGCGGCCGGCAAAAATGTGGTGGCATTGGTGCTGGCAAAGGAATAGCCGCACTCGTGGTCTTTGACGCTCTTGCGGCCGTAGGCGTTGACATTGGTCACCGCCAGCGCGGGTGTGGCAAACGCGTAGTGGGAAGCGTGCAGCAAATCGGTTTCGGCCTCCCAGCCGGCGGCGCGCAACTTGGCCAGCGCGGCTTGTGCCCGCACCTCATTGGTGGCACCGCTAATGCCGATGTTGAAGGTGGCCGAAGTGGTAAGCGACTGGCAACGCGCCTGCGCGCGCGCGGAAACCACCATGCCGCTCGCGGGTGAATTCGCCAACGATGCGGCGGTGGCGGCGCAGGGCTGGAACAAATTCGCCAGCGCCAGATAATCCATTTGTGATTTGCCGAAGCTGGCCACATCCACGCCACCGCGCTGGATTTTCAGCGTGGCATTGGCTATGGGCTGCACCTGTGGCTGGGCCACGGCGATGCCATCGAGCAAACCCTCGGCATCGACTTCCACCGCGGCAAGCACGGCACCACCGCCGTTGCCGACCGATGAACCCATCACCAATGTATTGAGCGCGGTGAATTTCACCGCGCGGCGGTTGTTGGGTGCGCTGTCTCCGTATTTTTGATTCAGCGCATACAACGCAAACCGCACCGACTGCAACACGTACACGCCCCAGTCACGCTCGAAATTGCGCTGCGAATGCGCATGTTTGAA
>JANPNJ010000005.1:0-2395 GCA_031427395.1 Burkholderiales bacterium | reverse complement strand
GTGGCCAAGGGTGAGGCCATCACCCAGGATATTTCGACACTGGAGAATCCGGCGATTTTGGATCAACTCAAGCAGCAACTATGACCGAAAAACACTATATCTGGCGGGCGTTTCGGGGCAATAATGGCTGAAAATTCCCGTCAATAATAGAGTTTGACAAATAATTTACCGCCCACAATATGCCCGCCATCCCCTCTCCCACTATCGTCAACACGACGGTGGACGAATTGTGCAAACACGCGCCGTTTGACCAAATGGATGTGCCGCTGCTCAGAGCGCTGGCCGGGCGTTTGCGGCTGCGTTATTTTGCCAAGGGCGCGACCATCTTCTCGCCCGCCGAAGGGGTGGTCAATGGTTTGTTGATTGTGCAACGCGGCGCGGTCAGCGGTATCGATGGCGCGGATACGGTGGGTGAGCTGACCCTCACCGAAGGCGAGATGTTTCCGCTGGGCGCGGTCATCTCGCGGCGCACGACGGTGCTGACATTCACTGCGGCCACGGATGTGTTTTGTTATGAAATGTCGTTGGCCGTGTTTCAGGAGGTGATGGATGCATCACCGCCGTTTCGGCAATTTGCCACCCGCAGACTCGCCCATTTGCTGGATCAGTCCAGGCGCAATACCCAGGCGCATTTTGGTGCCGCCCTGGCTGAGACGCAGACCCTGGCAAGCCCGCTGAAAAGCCTGTTGCGCCGCACCCTCGTGGCGGTTGCGCCATCGACGCCGATTGCCGAGGTGCTGGGCTTGATGCGGCAGAAGCGCATTGGCTCGGTGGTGGTTGTTGTTGACCAGGACAGTGCGCCTTTGGGCATTTTCACCGAACGCGATGTGCTGGATCGTGTGGCCGTGCCGCGCATCGATCAACTGCTGCCGGTTTCAGCAGTGATGACCAGCAGCCCGTTCTCGCTGCCTGCCCATGCCAGCCTGTTTGAGGCCGCCAGGGCAATGGCCGAACAGCGCGTTCGGCATGTGTTGGTCACCGAAGAAGGCCGCTTGACCGGCGTGGTTTCCGAGCATGATTTATTCGCCCGGCAACAACTCTCGCTGGGCTCCATGGCCAAGTCAATTTACCGTGCCGACGATGTTGCCGCGCTTGTCCTGGCCTCAGCCGATGTGCGACATATGGCCAATGCCTTGCTCGCGCAAGGTGTGGACGCCGGGCACTTGACCCAATTTGTCACCACCATGAATGACGCCGTTGTCGGCCGCGCGCTGGTGCTGGCGCGGCGGCAATGCCCGCCGCCGGATGTGGCGTGGTGCTGGATGGGGCTGGGTTCGGAAGGGCGCATGGAGCAAACGCTGGCGACGGACCAGGACAATGCGATTATTTTTTCAGCGGGCGCTGATCATATCGGGACAACCAAAGCCCGCTTGCTGGCTTTTGCGGCGGTGGCAAACCACATTCTCGACGAGGTGGGGTTTCCGCTGTGCCGGGGTGACATCATGGCGAAAAATCCGCAGTGGTGCTTGAGTGAAGTTGAGTGGCGCGACACGTTTGGCCACTGGCTGCGGGCAATCAATCCACAGGCACTGCTGAACGCCGCTATTTTTTTTGACTTGCGCGCGCTGCACGGCGAGGCGTCGTTGGTGGATAACCTCAAGTCGTGGCTGGCCGGAGCGGTGGTTACACAGCCGATTTTTTTGCGGCAAATGGCCGCCAACGCATTGCAGGTCACACCGCCGATAGGTGTGCTGCGCGATTTTGTCGATGCCGACGCCGACCACCCTGGCACCATTGACCTGAAGATATACGCGGCCAGGCCGTTTGTTGACGCCGCCCGAATCTTCGCCCTGGCCCATCAGGTCTATGCCACCAACACCGCCGACCGACTGCGACAGGTCGCCCCCAAAATTCACATGGGCGATGATGAAGTCAACGCGTATATCGACGGCTTTCATTTTGTGCAATTGCTGCGCCTGCGCCATCAGCATGCGCCAACAGGGTCAGTCGATCATGCAGCCTGGAATCCCAATCGCCTGCAGCTCGACAGCCTCAATGGACTGGACCGGCGGATTTTGAAAGAGGTGCTGCATCAGGCGCGAAAATTGCAGGCCAGGCTGGAAATGGATTACCGGTTATGAATAGCGTGCAGGGGACGGGATGCGAATAAGTGAATTATTGCGCCCGCTCAAAGGGCTGCTCAGTAGGCTGCACATGAAGAATGTCGGCAAAGTCGCCGCACTGGATGCCAGCGGGCAGGCGCGTTTGCAGGCGTTGCAGGCGCTGCCGCCGCCGGATATGGACCAACCTGCCTGCCATCTGCGCTGGGTGGTGGTCGATGTGGAGACATCCGGCTTGAATATTGCAGAGGATCGATTGCTTGCCATTGGTGCCGTTGCCGTGCGCAATGGCCAGGTTGATCTCGCCGACAGCCTGGAGGTGGTGCTGCATCAAT
>JANPNJ010000004.1:0-15285 GCA_031427395.1 Burkholderiales bacterium | reverse complement strand
CCGTTGTCCGCGCCACGCCGACTTCAAAACCGGCAGATGTGGTTGATAAAGTCGGCGAGCCGTTTAACCTGAAACTTGACACACAATTGTCATCAAAGCCATAGCGCTTGAAGTAAAAACAAAACACCAGCATCCAAGCGGTGTTTCATGGTTTTTTGCCTGAAAACGCTTATTCTTCCTTGTGTTCGATATCCAGATTCAGTTCGGTTATTTTTCGGGTCAGGGTATTGCGGCCGATGCCGAGCAAGGTTGCGGCTTCGATGCGTCGGCCATGGGTGTGTGCCAGCGCGCGCACGATAAGCGTGGATTCAAAAGTACGGTTCAATCCGTCAAAAATATCGCGTTCGCCGCGCAACAGCGTTGAGGACACGGTGTCCGCCAGCGCGGTCTGCCATTGATCTTCCACAGGCGATGCGGGCGAATCCAAGTTGCCGCGAATCTCGGCGGGCAAATCCGCAACCTCGACTTGCTGGCCGGGTGCCATGACGGTGATCCAGTGGCAGATGTTTTCAAGCTGGCGCACGTTGCCGGGAAATTCGTGTTGGGCCAAGCGTGACATCGCGTCGGCGGACAGGCGTTTGCTGTCCACTTTGAGTTCGCGCGCGCTTTTGGCGAGGAAATGCTGCGCCAGCAGCGGCACGTCTTCGCGGCGTTCGCGCAGCGCCGGCAGGCGCAGGCGAATTACATTCAGGCGGTGGTACAAATCCTCGCGGAACAGGTGTTGTTTGACACGCGTGTCCAGATCCTGGTGGGTGGCGGCAATGATGCGCACATTGGCGGTCAATGGCGTTTGCCCGCCGACCCGGTAATACTGCCCGTCAGACAACACCCGCAGCAAACGGGTTTGCAAATCCGCGGGCATGTCGCCGATTTCATCGAGAAAAAGTGTGCCGCCCTCGGCTTGCTCAAAGCGGCCGCGCCGCGTTGCCGCCGCACCCGTGAACGCACCCCGCTCGTGGCCAAACAGCTCGCTTTCCAGAAGATCTTTGGGGATGGCCGCGGTATTGATGGCAATGAACGGCTTGCCGGCGCGCGGGCTGTGCCGGTGCAGGGCGTGGGCGACCAGCTCCTTGCCGGTTCCGGATTCACCGGTGATCAACACCGTTGCGTGTGATTGTGAAAGCCGGCCAACCGCGCGAAACACTTCCTGCATGATTGGCGCGGAGCCGAGAATTTCCGGGGTGGATTCCATTGGCGTGTGGTCACCGCTGTCCGCGACCATGCGGGATTCCTCGATGGCGCGGCGAATCAAATTCACGGCATGGTCAATGTCAAAGGGCTTGGGCAGATATTCAAACGCCCCGCCCTGGAATGCGGCGACCGCGCTTTCCAGATCTGAAAAGGCGGTCATGATGATGATGGGGGTGGCAGGCAATTGCGACTTGAGCTTGAGCATGAAATCGAGACCGGAGGTGCCGGGCATGCGAATGTCGCTGATGACAATTTGCGGCGGCGCGGTATCGTTGGCGGCAAGGGCATCCAGCCCCTCGTTGGCGGAAGCAAATGACCGGTGGGCAATGCCTTCGCGGGACAATGCCTTCTCCAGCACCCAACGGATGCTTTTGTCGTCGTCAATAATCCAGACTGGTTTCATTTGCGGGCCTTGATGATGCATGGGGTAAAAAATGTCACCGGCTCCTGACCGGCAACAGCACAATAAACCGGGTATTGCCCGGCTCGCTTTCGAACTCGATGACACCCGCATGCTGGTTGATGAAATTCTGCGCGAGGGACAGCCCCACGCCGGTGCCGCCATCTCGCCCCGTCACCAATGGATAAAAAATAGTGTCCTTGAGGTGTTCCGGCACACCGGGGCCGGTGTCACAAATGCGAATATCCAGCGCCAGTTGAAAGCGTTCGCGGGCGATGGTCACCTGCCGCGCGATGCGGGTTCGAAAGCGGATCGTGCCCACCCCATCGGTTGATTGTGCGGCGTTGCGGGCAATGTTCAGCATCGCCTGAATCAATTGTTCGCGGTCAGCCAGGGTTTCCGGCAGGCTGATGTCATAGTCACGATCTATTTTGAGTGTGGCAGGAAACTCGGCCAGCACCACCGCGCGTACATACTCCAGCACTTCGTGGATGTTGACCGATTCAATCCTGGGCAGCCTGTGTGGGGTCAGCAGGCGGTCGAGCAGGGATTGCAGGCGATCCACTTCCTTGACGATCACCTGTGTGTATTCGAGCAGCGCGGCGTCCGGCAATTCGCGCTCAAGCAGTTGTGCCGCGCCGCGTATGCCGCCCAGCGGGTTCTTGATCTCATGCGCCAGATTGCGGATCAATTCCCGGTTGAGTTTTTGTTGTTCCAGCAATTTTTCCTCGCGGGCGATTTTCAAGTGCTGGTCCAGCGGCTGAAACTCAACCACGATGCGCGTCTCGTCGGCCGGCGTGGCCAAACACGAGCAATGCAGTGTTTGCCCGGCAGGCGTGGAAAGCGTCAGGCTGGATTCGTGGAAACCCTTCTGGCTGGTTTTCACCTGGCCTAGCAGGGCGAACAATCCATTTTCGCTGTTGCCGTCAACAATCAGCCGGGACAACACCGCGTCCGCCGCATTTTTTCGGCTGAAGGCAAACAGGTTTTCGGCGGCGGCATTGGCGTAGAGCACATGAAACCCATGGTCGATGATGATGACGGCGGTGGCGACAAGTTCCAGACCGGCATACAGGCCGGAATGATCAAGGGGGTTTTTTTCGGAAAATGGCATGAGGATAAATGGTGGCTGCTGAAGCTATTAGCAATTTCCTTGCCATGATTGCATGAGGGCGTATGTGAGGGCTTATGGCGATACCACAATACAGCAACGGTGCATAAAAAAACGCCGAAGGTTCGTCACCTTCGGCGTTAACTTCGATCGGACAACCCAATCGAAAGGAGAATTTGAAATGGACGCGTCGTCTGGAACCTCAGCGATCTTCCGCGAGGGACCGCCTCGGCGCGGGATGGGCGACGGGTTTCAGCTTGACCACCCGCAACTCGTGGGTTTTTGCCGGTGGCGTCTGCGCCGGTTCGGCGACATCGGCATGGGCAACTTTTATCGGTGGCTTGTCAAGCGCGAGCTGCGGGTTCATCTGGCGTGGCTTATAGGTGTCGGCCAGTTGGGTGCGCAAATCCCGCGCGTTTTGCAAATGCATATCGACCTGATCCTGAAGGTCGCGCACACGCGCAAAATGCCGGGCAATATGTGTTTTGAGTTCGCTGGCGGCTGCTGTCGATATTCCGGCAGAGGTCAGTGTGGCGCGCAATGCGCGGATCGCGCCGCTTTGTGATTGTTCCACCGCCAGCACCGTTTCGGCCTCGCGCAGCAGTTGTTCCTCGGCTTCAATTTCCCCTTCGATAATCCGGCGGCGGACCTCGTCGCGGCGCTGTTGGGCCATCACTGCCACGCCCACACCAAGGGTTGGTGCCGTTTGTGCCACATTGCGCTTGGTTGTCACGTGCGCGACGGAAGGAGGGGGCGCGGCAACCGCTGCCGGGCCGTCAGATCGTGGCGGCAAATCAGTCACGGCATGGATTGGTTTCGGTGGCGAGGTTTCGGCTGGCACCACAACAGGCGGTGACTTTGTCTGCCCCAGTATTTTTGGATCGGCAGGCATGATCAACTGCGGGGCGAGCTCAATAATGACCGCGCCCTTGATGGGCGAATTGGAATAAGTCACACGCCCGTTCTGGTCGGTGTGTTTATAGACGGTTGTTGTTTGTGCAATGGCGTTGGCTGATGTGTAGGCAAACACCCAGCCCATCACGCCCAGCGTGCCCAGGATGGCGGGAATCTGCAATAAAAAGCGTCGAAAATTCATGGAGATAGCCAAATTCGCCTGACGACGAATTACCGTTGCTGGGTCGAATAGTTTGCGACGCAACAGGCACTTTTTCAATCCAATGGATAGCGACTTTTCGGTGTGACACCACTAGGGATGGGGGTTATGCAAAATATTTTGTGGGGACTCGCCGGGGCTGGAAACAAAAGAGCGGCCTTCTTGCGAAGGCCGCTCTTTCTCAATACCGGGAAATGTCGTGGAATCAGGCCGAGTAGTACATATCAAACTCAACCGGATGCGTGGTCATGCGGAAGCGCGTGACTTCCTGCATTTTGAGTTCGATGTAGGCATCGATCATCTCATTGGAGAACACGCCGCCACGGGTCAAAAATTCACGATCCTTGTCGAGCGCGTCCAATGCCTGGTCGAGTGATGAACACACGGTTGGAATCTTTGCGTCTTCTTCCGGCGGCAGGTCGTACAGATTTTTGTCTGACGGATCGCCCGGATGGATTTTGTTTTGCACGCCGTCGAGACCCGCCATCATCATTGCCGCAAACGCCAGATACGGATTGGCGGTGGGGTCGGGGAAACGCACTTCGATGCGGCGCGCCTTGTCGGATTGCACATAGGGCACACGAATCGAAGCCGAGCGGTTGCGTGCCGAATAAGCTAATTTCACCGGCGCCTCAAAACCAGGCACAAGGCGCTTGTAGGAGTTGGTGCCGGGATTGGTGATGGCGTTCAACGCGCGCGCATGTTTGATGATGCCGCCGATGTAGTACAGCGCGAACTCCGAGAGTCCCGCATACCCATTGCCCGCAAACAGATTCTTGCCGTCTTTCCAGATCGATTGGTGTACGTGCATGCCCGAGCCGTTGTCGCCGACAATGGGCTTGGGCATGAACGTTGCGGTTTTGCCATAGCTGTGTGCGACGTTGGTGACCGCGTATTTCAGAATCTGCGTCCAGTCGGCGCGTTGCACCAGGGTGGAAAACTTGGTGCCGATTTCGCATTGGCCGGCATTGGCGACTTCATGATGGTGGACTTCGACTTCCACGCCCATTTCTTCGAGCGCCAGACACATGGCCGAACGAATGTCCTGCAATTGATCCACCGGGGGCACGGGGAAATAGCCACCCTTGACCGGCGGACGGTGACCCAGATTGCCGCCTTCGAATTTTTCGCCGGTTGACCAGGCGGCTTCTTCCGAAAACACCTTGGCGTAGGAGCCGGACATATCGACATTCCACTCGACCGCATCAAACACAAAAAACTCCGGCTCCGGGCCAAAATAGGCCGTGTCGCCGATCCCGCTGGATTTCAAGTAAGCCTCGGCACGCCGTGCCAAAGAGCGCGGATCACGGTCGTAGCCTTTGCCGGTGGACGGCTCAATCACGTCACAGGTCAAAACCAAGGTGGTGTCGTCATAAAACGGATCGATAAAGGCAGTCGTCGCATCCGGCATCAACAGCATGTCGGAGGCCTCAATGCCTTTCCAGCCAGCAATGGAAGAGCCATCAAACGCATGGCCTTCGGTGAATTTTTCCAAGCCAAAGGCTTTTACCGGAACAGTCACGTGTTGTTCTTTACCTTTGGTATCGGTGAAGCGAAAATCAACGAACTTGACCTCGTTGTCTTTCACCATTTTCATTACTTCTGCGACTGCCATTGCGTTCTCCTGATGAGTTAAGCGGAAAATTGAGACCGGGTGCACGCGCTATTATCCATTGCGATGCATGATCAAGTCGTTATCTACAGCATGAAACATGCCATCACTAAAGTATTGAAAATGCATTTATAAATGTGATTTTCCGAGAATCTTTTAGACGTTTTGCACCAAAAGCGAGCGCACGGGAATTTTGCGCACCAAATAAGTGCGTTTTGCAACTTCCTGATGCGCTGGTGTGGTTTGCCAGGCCATCAATTTTTTGCCCCATTACCTAATATGACAGACCCAGACCAATATGCCGTTGTTGGAAATCCAGTCGCCCATTCAAGGTCGCCTGAAATCCATGCGGCTTTCGCGCGCCAAGTCGGCCACCAGATAATTTATTCACGCATGTTGGCACCGCTGGATCAGTTTGTGGCAACACTGGATGCATTTCGCGTGGCGGGCGGCTGCGGAGTCAATGTAACCGTGCCGTTCAAACGGGAAGCCTATCACTATGCGACAGAACACACGCCGCGTGCCGCGGAAGCGGCGGCCGCAAATACATTGCGTTTCGAAATCGCCAGCGCGGAACCGCGGATTATTGCGGACAACACTGACGGCGTCGGTCTGGTGCGTGACATCGGCATCAACCTGGGACGAACAATCAGCAAAAAACGGATATTGTTGCTTGGGGCGGGCGGGGCGGCACATGGAGTGATGGGTGCGCTGCGCGGAGAAAAACCGCATTCCATCACCATCCATAACCGAACGACAGACAAGGCGCATGAATTGGCCGGGCAATTTTCCAGTATGACCGGCGGCGTCGCCATTGATGTGGTTGAGTCGCGGGAATTGGCCGCCCGCCAGTTTGATATTGTGATCAATGCTACGGCTGCGGGCTTGTACAACAGTCTGCCGCTGGTGCCGGCAACGGTTTTTGCTGACGATTGCCTGGCCTACGACATGGTGTATGGCAAAGCCACGCCGTTCCTCGCGCTTGCCGCCAAAGCCGGTGCCACCACCGCGGATGGTCTGGGAATGCTGGTTGAGCAGGCGGCCGAAGCGTTTTATTTCTGGCGGGGGGTTCGACCCCAAACCGGACCGGTCATCGCCGCTTTGCGGCTGCCCCAGTCCTGAACATCATGGCAAAAAAAATATTCACCTGGCTGGGCTTTGCTGCGGGCGCATTGGTGATTTTGTTTTTGGCATACCAGGGATATTTGTGGTCCAAACTATATTGGTGGCGTACCCACGACCCCGCCGTCACGGCGTTCATGGCATCCCGATTGGATAAAATGCGCGAGAACCGGCCGGCCGCCAGGTTGCAGCAGGTGTGGGTCCCCTACGAAAAGATCACACACCACCTCAAACGCGCGGTGCTGGTCGCCGAGGATGACAAATTCATCGATCACGATGGGTTTGATTGGCAAGCCATACAAAAGGCGATGGAAAAAAATGAAAAGCGCGGAAAAGTGGTGGCAGGC
Source organism: Burkholderiales bacterium (assembly GCA_031427395.1). GTDB lineage: Bacteria > Pseudomonadota > Gammaproteobacteria > Burkholderiales > Usitatibacteraceae > UKL13-2. The sequence continues at coordinate 8,388 of JANPNJ010000004.1, read as the reverse complement.
GGCTCAACCATTTCCCAACAGCTTGCCAAAAACCTGTTTTTGACCGGTGAGCGATCCATGTTGCGCAAAGGGCAGGAAGCCATCATCACCGTGATGATGGAAAGCGCGATGGACAAAAGGCGAATTCTCGAAATCTACCTGAATGTGGTCGAATGGGGTGATGGTGTGTTTGGCGCGGAGGCGGCCTCGCGCCATTATTTCGGCATCAGCGCCGCCGCCTTATCGTCGGCACAGGCCGCCCGGTTGGCGGCCATGCTGCCCCGGCCAAGGTACTACGACCGCAATCGCCAGTCGCAATATTTGCAGACCTACGCAGACGTAATTCTGGGACGGATGCCAAACGCGCAGTTGCCTTAGTCGACAAGGACAAACCAATGGAATGGATGAACTGGCTGTTTTTCGGCCCCGCCAAACTGATTGCCAATCTGCCCTACGGCGGATTGGCAATCTGCGTTTTACTGGTTGGGGCGCAAGCGGCCAAAACCTCGTTTGCCAAAAATCGCTTTGACAAACAATGGTTGCGCAAGGCACCGGTGTTCACCGGCTTGTTATGGGCAATTTTCAACCTGTATGAATGGCAACTGGCGGCGGTTCTGGGTGCGGCGGGGAATGCCGGAGCCGGTTCGCCCGTATTGTTGCGCCTGGATTTGATCGTGCTGACCCCGCTCTTGATTGTGCTGTCGGCTTTTGCGGTATTCAGCTTGATTTCAGCCGAACCCAAGTCCGGCCAGAACGAAGCTGGTCGCCCGGACGAAAGCCATTAGCGCATGTGCCGCAAGGCTATTTGAGCGGCCTGTCGCGTCGGGCGCGTCCTGGAACGCGCGGACGCGGACAGGAGCGTCGCAAGGGCGAACCCATTGGGCGGTCTTTGGCAATAACGGCTGGGGTCAGCATGGCAAATGTCTCAACCCGGCAAGTGATCGGTTGTAAAAACATCACGATCACTTGCCGGATTGAGAGAGTCAGAAGCATTCGCCTGCTTAGCCCATCGGCTTGATGAGCGGCGTAATAACCGGAGTTATCATTGGCGCGGGCTTTGCTGCGGGGGCCGCCTTTTTGGGAGCAGCTTTTTTCGCAGCTGGCTTCTTGGCGGGTTTACTTACTTTTTTTTTTGCGGCTGGCTTCTTGGCCGCTTTTTTAGCTGCTGGCTTTTTCTTGGCCGCAGGTTTTTTCTTTGCAGCAGGCTTTTTCTTCGCAGCGGGCTTTTTCTTGGCCGCTGGTTTCTTAGCCGCTTTTTTTGCTGCTGGCTTCTTTGCTACTTTTTTTGCTGCTGGCTTCTTTGCTGCTGGTTTCTTGGCCGCTTTTTTTGCTGCCGGCTTTTTCTTGGCTGTTGCCATGATCAACTCCTTTCGATGGTTGGACCGAATTGCTTGTTTAGGACCCGGCCCGGAGAGCCGAATCACCAAGACATCAGTTCAGACGAACGATTGAGTGCTGACATTTGCCGAAAATGCTAGGGACGGCGAAACAACCTCACTCCACTCGCGGTTGCCTGCCTGCATGAAACCAAATGCGAGGAATCTTGCAATCATTCGCCGCGAGCACTTGGTGAGTCGGATTCTATGCAGGTTTATTTTTGAACACCAGTTTTAATTGAAGTCTTTGCTGGTTATTTGCAACCACGTTTTGCATTATGGTATCGACTCGATACCATAATGAATCGGGCCACAGATTTTTTACACTTTTTTTGCCGCGTGATTTTCCGCAAACACAAAAACACCACGTGCAGCCACCACGATCAGCGCGGCAAAATGCTCTCGCCATCGACCAGCGTCGCAAATGATTCGCGCGCGCGCACCACATGCGTTGATGCGCCGTCAACCATGATCTCGGCGGCGCGCGGCCGCGAATTGTAGTTCGACGACATGACAAATCCATAGGCGCCCGCCGACAGCACGGCAAGCAGATCACCCGCGCCCGCCGACAGCGTGCGCGCGTGGCCCAGCACATCGGCACTCTCGCACACGGGGCCCACCACGTCGTACTCGGCGGGCGCGGCGGCTGAATTGCCGTTGACCTCGACAATGTGGTGGTGCGCCTGATACAAGGCCGGGCGTATCAGGTCATTCATGGCCGCGTCAACCACCAGGAAATTTTTGTGTTCGCCCGTCTTGACGTATTCCACCTGTGTCAGCAGCACACCCGCGTTGCCGGCAATGGCGCGTCCTGGCTCGAGCAGCAGCGCCACATCGCGTGCGCCAAGTGTATTCTCCAGCGCCCGCGCGTAAGCGCGTAAATCAATTTGGGATTCCTGCTGGTAGGTGATGCCCACGCCGCCGCCTGGGCAAATATGCCGCAAATGTATGCCATCGCCTGCCAGTGTGTCGGCCAGGCTAACCAGTTTTTCCATAGCCTCGACAAGCGGCGCAACATCGGTAAGCTGCGAGCCGATATGGCAATCAACACCTGCGACACTGATGCCGGGGAGAGAGGCTGCCAGCCGGTAAACATCGCGTGCGCGGTTGAAGGCCACGCCGAATTTATTGTTTTTCAGGCCGGTCGAAATATAAGGATGCGTCTTGGCATCCACGTCGGGATTGACCCGCAGACTGATTGGCGCGGTCAATTTCAGCGCGACAGCCACTTCGCTGAGGCGCATCAATTCCGGCTCGGACTCGACATTGAAACATTTGATGCCCGCCTTCAGCGCCATCGCCATTTCGCCGGCGGTCTTGCCCAGACCGGAAAACACCACCTTGTCGGCGGATCCACCCGCCGCCAGCACGCGTTGCAATTCGCCGCCGGAAACAATATCAAAACCCGCGCCGAGTTTCGCCAATACATTCAACACCGCAAGATTGGAATTGGCCTTGACGGCATAACAGATGGTGTAGGGGCGTGCGCCGCGTGCTTCGGCGACCGCGGCATCCAGCCGCTTGTATGCGGACGCAAGTGCTTCGCGGGAATAAACAAACACCGGCGTGCCGTGTGCCGCCGCAACAGCGGCCAGCGGCACGTCCTCAATGCAAAGCTGGCCGTCACGACGCGTGACGCCGAAGGTTTGCAATGATGTGTCTGTGGCGCTCATGATTTTGCCGCCGTCGGTGATGGGTTGGTTGCGCGCGCGGCCTCGGCAAGTGTGCCAGGCTTTGCCGGGTCGGGCAGACGCAGGGGGCCCTTCTGGCCGCACGCCGCCGCGGTCACGACAGCCGCCAAAGTGAGTACAATCAAACGAATTTTCATCAACAATTCTCCGCAACCAGCGGCGATGGTATCACGTCAAATCCCGCCACCGGAAAGCCGCCAATGAATGATTCCACCACGCTCGCCGAGAGCGAATTCCACCGCCGTGTCGATGCGCTGCTGGATGCGCTGGAGGAAGCTGTGGATGCCGTTGACGCCGACATCGACAGCGAGAAAACCGGCGGCATTCTCACGCTCACCTTCGCCGACCGCAGCAAGGTGATTGTCAACCGGCAAACGCCGAACCGGGAAATCTGGGTGGCGGCAAAATCCGGCGGCTTCCATTTCAGATTCGACGGCGCGGTGTGGCGTGACACACGCAGTGGTGAACAGCTCGATGCACTGCTGTCGCGCGTGGTGTCGATGCAGTGCGAACGCGAAGTGATGATCACGCTGCCGTGACTGCGGCAGCGACACTTGCAAATCTCCCGGACTTGTTTTAGTATCGAATCAACACCATAAAAACGTACGAAAAATATTGAATACAATGGTATCGATTCGATACAATAATGCGGCAGCCCGGTTTAATGGGGTTGTGCGGTCAAAACGCATCGTCGGCAATATCCAAGCCGGGGCGAGCGGTCGAACGTGATTTTTGACACACTGCCGCAGACCGGAGCCTGACGCGAATGGACAAACACCCGCTGGTTTTGCTGGAGTTGGTCACGCGCCTGGGAAATTTGATGCGCACCGAGGCGCGCCGTGTCGGCGCGGAAGAGCAGCTTCAGCCGGTGCATGTCGAGGCGTTGGTTTATCTGGCCGGCGCCAACCGCTATTCAAACACCCCGCAAGCCCTGGGCGAATATCTCGGCCTGACCAAGGGCACCATTTCGCAAAGCCTGCTGCTGCTTGACCGGCGCGGATTGATTGAGCGCTACCAGGACGACATTGACCGGCGGGTGGTGCGTCTGCGATTGTCTTCAACCGGTGAACAATTCCTGTACGAAAGCCAGCCACAACTGGCATGGATCCACGCCACCCGCGAAATCAGCCCGAACCGCATCCGCAATGCGGTTTCCGCGTTGCGTGAAAGCCTGATTACGTTTCAGATAGACAACGACGGCAAGCCATTTGGAACCTGTCTGAGCTGCCGCCATTTTGAACGCCTGTCGGCGCGCGCGTATCGCTGTGGCTTGATGGGTGACCGGCTCTCCGGGCCTGAAACCCGCAAACTTTGCTGGATATATGAAATGAAGGGCGGCGCGGTTGATGACGAAGAACTGGAATAGTGTCGGCTGGAGCAGCCTGTATCCGCGTGGCCGACCAATCAATATGCAGGCTGGCCTGCATATTTCATGGGTCGGCAGGCTGACCGGACAAATTTGTCACTGTTATGGCGTTCACATGGGCAATTCAGGTTATACCAATTTGGACGAACGCCTACGCATACAATGGCGGACGGCTGGGCGGCGCTTTTCCACTCTCTTCCTCAGCAATATCTCGATATTGTTTTGTCAGTCGAGTGAAAAATCTCTCGCCCATCCATCCACCCTTGTATGCGTCCCCATGAAATATGCAGGCTAGAATCACGCCATGATTGGACTATTGATTGTTGCCCACGGCACGTTGGGTGAAAGCCTGATTCATTGCGCCGCCCATGTGATGGGCAAGCGTCCGCTTTATTTGCGCCAGCTTGGCGTGACCATTCACGATGATCCGGCCGCCATCATGCCGCAAGGCCGGGATTTGCTGCGTTTCCTGGACCAGGGTGACGGGGTGCTGGTGATGACCGACATTTTTGGCGCCACCCCTTCCAATATCGCCTGCAGATTGTTGCAGCCGGGGCGCATCGAAGGGGTTTCCGGGGTGAACCTGCCCATGTTGATCCGGGCGCTGACCTACCGTGATTTGCCGCTGTTTGAAGTGATTGTCAAAGCCACGGCGGGCGGCAGGGAGGGCATTGTCCATATGCCCTTCGATGGCTGCCTGCCAACGGAGTCCTGATGCCAAAACAAGAAATTGAAATCATCAACAAGCTCGGACTGCATGCACGCGCGTCGGCAAAACTCACGCAAACGGCCTCGCGCTTCCAGTGCGAGGTGTTTATATCCAAGGCCGCCCGCCGGGTGAACGCAAAATCGATAATGGGGGTGATGATGCTGGCGGCGGGGCTGGGCGCCAGGGTCGGCATTGAAACCATCGGTGCCGACGAAGCCGAAGCCATGCAGGCGATTGTGGCGCTGATCAACGACAAATTCGGCGAGGGCGAGTGAGCTTCACCCTGCATGGCCTGGGCGTTTCCGGCGGCATTGCCATTGGCCATGCGCACCTGGTGACATCGGCCTCGCTGGAGGTCGATCACTACTTGATTCCGGCGGAATTCGTTGACAAGGAAATCAAACGTTTTGAACGCGCCGTCAAATCGGTGCGCGCCGAGCTCAATCAGCTCGAAAGCGATATCAAGGCCAGTCACCGGGCGGAGACAGTATCGTCCGCGGGCGGCGGGGGCCAATCCAGTGACATTGCGGCGTTTGTCACGATCCACCGCCTGTTGCTGGAAGACCCCATGCTCGCCGAGGAGCCGGCTGCCATCATCGCGCGTGAAGCCTGCAACGCCGAATGGGCGCTAAAACTGCAAGTGGACGAACTGCTGGCCCAATTCGCCGATGTGCAGGATGATTATCTGCGTGAGCGAAAAACCGACGTGCGGCAGGTGGCGGAGCGGGTGGTGGCGGCGCTGTCCGGCGGCGGGGGCGCGGTGCCTGAGAAGTTGCGCGCGCGCGCCGAGGACACCATTCTGGTTGCCCGCGATTTGTCTCCCGCCGATGTCATTTTGTTCAAAGACCATCACGTTGCGGCGTTTGTCACGGATTTGGGCGGGCGCACCTCACACACCGCCATTCTGGCGCGCAGCCTGGGCATACCGGCCATTGTCGCGTTGCATACCGCGTGTGAATTGATCCGCGAGGACGAGCTCATTATTGTTGACGGCGCGCAAGGGGTGGTGATTGTCGAGCCGGACGACACCGTGCTCGCCGAGTACCGCCTGAAGCAAAACCAATGGAAGCTGGAAAAACAAAAGCTCGGCCGCTTGAAAACCGCGGTGGCGGAAACCCTGGACGGCATTGAGGTCGCACTGCACGCCAATATTGAACTGCCGGATGATTTGGCCGCCGTCAAACAATCCGGCGCCACCGGTGTCGGGCTGTTCCGCAGCGAATTCCTGTTCATGAACCGGCGGGATTCGCCCTCCGAAGAGGAGCAGTTTCTGGCCTACCGGACGGTGGCGGAAGGACTCAAAGGCCGTCCAGTGGTGATTCGCACGCTCGACATCGGCGCCGACAAGTCGCTCGAACCAGGTCATGCCGCGCAAGGCCATTCGGCGCTGGGGTTGCGCGCGATTCGCTATTGTCTGGCCGAACCGGCGCTGTTCAACACCCAGCTTCGGGCGATCCTGCGTGCGTCAAAATATGGTGATGTGCGCATCCTGATCCCTATGTTGGTGTCTGCCGTGGAAATCCGGCACACCCTGGCCGCCATCGAATTGGCGAAGGCACAGTTGACCGCCGAGGGCAAAAAATTCAACGACCGGATTTTGGTCGGCGGCATGATCGAGATACCCGCCGCCGCGATTGCGTTGCCGATGTTTCTGAAAAAGCTCGATTTCCTGTCGATCGGCACCAATGACCTGATTCAATACACCCTGGCCATTGATCGCACCGATGACAATGTCGCGCATCTCTATGACCCGTTGCATCCGGCGGTGCTGCACCTGATCGCCAGTGTGATCCGGCAGGCAAACCTGGCAAAAGTGCCGGTGGCTGTCTGCGGCGAAATGGCCGGCGATGTCGATCTCACCCGCCTGCTGCTGGGATTTGGGCTGCGCGATTTTTCCATGCATCCGGCCAGCCTGCTCAGTGTCAAACAGCGGGTGCTGATGACCAACGTGGCCGAGTGCGTGGCGGTGGTCGGCAAAATCATGCGCTCCGATGATCCTGACCTGACGCGCGCACTGCTGGATAAGCTCAATGCGTAGATTGGGAACAGCGTTGGGCGCGGCAACATTGTTGGCGCTTTTCACCGGCGGCTGCGCCATTTCTCCACTGTTCACGCGTGAAATCAGTTTTACCCAACAGGAGATGACCGAGCGGCTCGCCAAACGGTTTCCCGTCGAGCGCAACATCGCCGATTTGTTGCAGGCGAAGCTGACCCGCCCGCGCGTGACCATCGCGCCGTCTGCCGTCAACAATGCCGAATTTTCCACGCTGCGCCTGGCCGTGGGCGTTGACCTGGAAGTGAAATTGCCGCTCACCGGCAAAATGTTGTTCGGGCAGATGGCCTTGTCGGGTGTGCCGCGTTACGACACCACGGCGCGCGCCATATTTTTGGCCGAGGCCAAAGTGGATCGGGTGCGGGTGGACAACATGCCTGACGCGCTCGCCGCCGCCCTGGCCCGTGCCGCCACCCAATTTGCCGGGGAGTATTTTGCGGAAAAGCCGATTTATGCGCTGGATGCGAACGAAATCAATCGTATGGGACAGTTTTTCCAGGCCGAACGCATCACCTTGCGCGCCGACAAACTGGTGTTGGTGTTGAAATAAACCCTGTTTTTGTAAAGACCTGAATGGACATCGCGCTGCTGCTCAAGGCACTGATACTGGGCATTGTTGAAGGGCTGACGGAATTTTTGCCAGTGTCATCCACCGGCCATCTTATTTTGGTCGGCGACCTGCTGGATTTCAACGACGACAAGGCCAAGGTATTCGACATCGTGATCCAGGCGGGGGCGATTCTGGCGGTGTGCTGGGAATACCGCGCCAAACTCGTGGCAACCCTCACCGGCATCACCCACGACCCTGTCGCGCAGCGGTTTGCAATGAATGTGTTCATCGCGTTTTTGCCGCTGGCCGGGCTGGCTTTTCTGTTCAACCATCAAATCAAGACGCTGTTGTTCAAGCCGGTGCCGGTGGCGCTGGCGTTTATTGTCGGTGGCGTGATTATTTTGTTCGCCGAGCACTGGACCAAAAAACGCGAGGCGCGCGGCATCACAGCGCGCATCAACCATGTCGATGACATGCGCTGGCAGGACGCCCTTTTGGTCGGTATCGCCCAGTGTGCGGCGCTGATTCCGGGCATGTCGCGCTCGGGCTCCACCATCATCGGCGGCATGTTTTTCGGATTTTCGCGCCGCTCGGTCACCGAGTTCACTTTTTTCCTCGCCATCCCGACACTGTTTGCGGCCACCATTTATTCTTTGTGGAAAGC
>JANPNJ010000003.1:0-4148 GCA_031427395.1 Burkholderiales bacterium | reverse complement strand
TTCGACGGCCAGCGCGGACATGGTGGTGAAGATGGTGGTGCCGATGTGGGGGAGTTTGGAGTCGATGTTTGCCATGGTGCGGTTGAAAATTGCTTTGGTTTGTCATGATAAACAGCGCGGCATGGCTTGTGGTACATGTGGTCTCAAATATTATTTTCTGCAAATGCAACAAAGATGCAATAATAGCGCCTCAGCATTATTTGGATACACCTGCCATGCGCTCATTTCAGCAAGCCTCACCTGTCACCATAGTCAAAGTTGGTAGCGCAGTCGTGGGCAGCGTGTTGTGGGCACTCTGCCGCCCCGGCCTCGCACAGACGACACCAGCCGCGACCAACATCATCGTCATCGGCAATCCCCTCGCCGCGACCGATGCGCGTGACGTGGTGACACCGGTGGAGGTGCTGGCCGGCAATGAATTGTTGATGCGTCGTGCCAGTACCCTGGGTGAAACGGTAAACGGCTTGCTCGGCGTATCGTCCACCTGGTTTGGTCCCAATGCAGGGCGCCCGGTGATTCGCGGGCTGGATGGTGATCGTGTGCGGGTGTTGAGCAACCTTGGCTCTTCGCTGGATGCGTCAAGTTTGTCGTTTGACCACAACCCCGCCATTGACCCATTGACGGTGGAGCGCATCGAAGTCCTGCGTGGTCCGGCTGCGTTGCTGTATGGCGGCACGGCGATTGGTGGTGTGGTGAATGTCATCGACAACCGTATCCCCGGCACACCGATCGTAGGTGTCCGTGGCGCCATAGAGACACGCGTTGGCGGCGCCGAACGTGATCGCTCAACGTCGGCATTGCTTGAGGCCGGCAATGGTGTGGTGTCGCTGCACGGTGATGGTTTTACCCGCAGCAGTGGTGATTATCGTGTTCCGGAAAAAACCGGCGTGCCCAGCCCCGTTGTCAATTCTTCCGCCAACGCGCGTGGCGGGGCGCTGGGCGCGTCGCTGGCGTTGTTGGGCGGGCGCGGCAATGTGGGTGTTTCACATTCGCGGTACGAGTCGAATTACGGCACCGTGGCCAATGCCGATGTGCGCATCGATATGCGACAAACCCGTACTGCGGCAGAGTTGAACCTGCGTGACCTCGGCGGACAGTTGGTTGAGGGTGTATTTGTGAAAGCCGCAAAAAGTGATTACCAACACGTTGAATTGGAAAACGGAGAGGTCGGAACCACCTTCAAAAACACCGGCAGTGATTTTCGGGCAGAGGTCAAACACGTCAAATTTGGCGCGTTGCAAGGTGTGGTGGGCCTGCAGGGTGAATCATTCCGATTTGCGGCATTGGGCGACGAAGCTTTTGTGCCGCCGACAAAAACCCGCAACCAGGCGGTGTTTGCCTATGAAGAAATGGTGGCCGGCGCGATGCGTTATGCATTCGGTGCGAGGCTGGAGCAAAGCCGCGTCGACTCTGAAGGTGCTGCCGGTGCGGCACCGGCGCGTTTTGGCGCGTCAACGTCACGCACATTTTTGTTGGGTAGCGCGTCGTTGGGTGCAACATACCGTCTGGATGGCGCATTGACCATGACCGGCAACATGGCGCTGAATCAACGTGCACCGACCTACAACGAACTATTTGCCAACGGCGCGCATATTGCGACCGCCGCCTTTGAGCTGGGCAATGCCGGGCTGGGCAAGGAGCGATCAACCGCCATTGACCTCGGCGTGAAATGGACGCGTGGCGCGTCGAGCGTAAAGTTCGGCGTATTCATGCAGTCGTTTGGCAATTTTCTCGCACTACGCAAAAGCGGCATTGATCGTGACGCCGAAGGCAACGGTGGCAACAATGTCGGCGTAACGAATTGCGGTGATGGCACGTCGCGGGAATCCGGCTGCACATCCGCCGTGTTGCCGGAATATCAATATCAGGCGGTATCCGCGCGACTGTCGGGCATGGAAGCGCAAACCAACCTGCGGCTGCTTGAACGTGTTGGCGGCCGCGCGTACACATTGGATTTTTTGGCAAAACTTGACACTGTGCGGGCGGAAGATCGCACCCATCGTGAACCGCTGCCGCGCATCCCGCCGCTGCGCGCCACCATCGGCGCGACCATGGATTGGCAGCGCGTTGTTTTCAGCACCGAGCTCCAGCACACGGCAAGACAACGTCGTGTGCCGCAAGCCGATACGTTGGGGGCGACCGGGGGTTACACGTTGCTGAATGCCACCGCCCAGACCAATGTCAGCCTCGGGCCACGCACCACAGCGACATTGTTTCTGCGCGGCACCAATTTGACCAATGCGCGTGCCTTCAACGCCACCTCGATAGACACGATTCGTGGTTTGGCACCACTACCCGGGCGTGGTGTGCGGGCAGGGCTGCGAATTGATTTCTAAAGTCGTTGTTGGGCGGGCATTTTCAGGCATAAATGCCCGGAAACGCCCATTCGGGTTATGTTTTTAATCATCCGCGTTTCCCGGCGCGATGATTTTCAGCTTCGGAAAATAACGCCGGTAGCGCGAAACATCACGCGTGATCAGCGGCACATCGAGTGTGGCGGCTTGTGCGCCGATCAGAAAATCAGGCAACGCGCGGGTCTGCGTGCCGCCCCGGCGGCGATAGGCGAAGTGCGCCTTGCCGGCCAGAAACAAGGCGCGCGGCGACATTGGTTCAATGGCAATTTTCATCACGGCAAGCACATGGTCGAGCGCGTCCTGGGTCGGGTAGGGCGGCGACAATTCGGCATACACCAGCGGATTGATGGCAAGTTTGTGGTGAATGCGCGCGCGATCCAATTGGTGTTGCGACCACGGGCGGTGCAGCGGATCATCGCCCAATATGTCGATGAGGACATTGGTATCAACAAATATCACTTGCGGCCGAATCCGGGATCGTTTTTGTCCTGGTCATAGCCGCGGATCAGGTTCATGTATTCGTCGCTGGACAAACCACCCATATTGGCAGTGCCACGCACCGCATCCATGCGGCTGGTGGCGGGCTTGCGGTTTTTTCTTGCGCCCTTGGCCGGGAGCACCACATATTCGCCGCGCGGGTTGAGCGTGAATTCCACCTTGCAGCCGGCCACCAGCCCGAGACTGTCACGGATTTGCTTGGGTATGGTGACTTGCCCCTTGACGGTCAGTGTGGTGGCCATATGGTGTCCATTGGTATTGCTTGAAAACATCATGGTATTACTTTTGGTACGGCAACGCAACCAATGCGGGCGCGATTCCACCCGGCTGATAAAATGCCGCCATGCCCATTGTCACGTTTCCCCATTCGCCGTACCGTTTGAACCAGCCGTTTCTTCCCGCCGGCGACCAGCCGCAGGCCATTGACAAACTGGTCGATGGCATCAACGACGGCCTGGCCTTCCAGACTTTGCTGGGTGTGACCGGCTCCGGCAAGACCTTCACCATGGCCAACGTGATTGCGCGCATCGGCCGCCCGGCGCTGGTGATGGCACCCAACAAGACACTGGCCGCGCAGTTGTATGCCGAGATGAAAGAATTTTTCCCCGACAACGCGGTGGAATATTTTGTTTCGTACTATGACTACTACCAGCCGGAAGCCTATGTGCCGTCGCGCGATTTGTTCATCGAAAAAGATTCGTCGATCAACGAACACATCGAGCAGATGCGCCTGTCGGCCACCAAGTCGCTGCTGGAGCGGCCTGACGCGATTATTGTGGCCACGGTGTCGTGCATCTATGGCATCGGCGACCCGACCGATTATTACGCCATGCGCATGATGGTGCGCCAGGGCGACAAGGTTTCGCCGCAGGATTTGATCAAGCAATTGGTGGCGATGCAATACAGTCGCGCGGAGCTGGATTTCAAGCGCGGCACGTTTCGCGTGCGCGGCGATTCGCTCGACGTGCATCCGGCCGAGAGCAATGAAGTGGCGCTGCGCATTTCCATGTTCGACAACGAAGTCGATGCGCTCACCTTGTTTGACCCACTCACCGGCCACACCATCCAGAAAGTGCCGCGTTACACCGTGTATGCCAAAAGTCACTACGTCACCACCCGTGCCAGCACTCTCGGCGCGATGGAAGGCATCAAGGCCGAATTGCGTGATCGCATCGAATATTTCCACGCCGAAGGCAAGCTGGTCGAAGCGCAGCGCATCCAGCAGCGCACCACCTTTGACCTGGAAATGCTCAACGAAATCGGCTTTTGCAAAGGCATCGAAAATTATTCGCGGCA
>JANPNJ010000002.1:0-1786 GCA_031427395.1 Burkholderiales bacterium | reverse complement strand
TGTCGTTGGCGTGGAAGCGCTTGGCCGCAGCTTGGATGCGGGTGCGAATGGTCGTCGACATGGGGTTGCCGAGGGTTTTGTTGTCCGCTGTTTTGGCGTCGTCCATGGTTTTCACAGGTGGCGATTTAAATATGCAATATGGCGGCATATTTATATTATGTTAAATGAAAAATTCACCCATCCATTTGAATATAAACGGGAAATTCACACTGATGCTCAATTTGCGCTATTTTGCTACCCTGCAGTAGATCCACACCAGATGCCCTTCCTGGCGATGCACATTGTGGCTGTCGAGTATCAGAAAGCGATGATTCCCACCCAAAAATGCGTCGATGCATTTGCTGCAACACACTGCGAAGTTTACAACAAGCAACCAAATGATTACCCGAACCGCCTGTGGCTGCGGGACGGCGTTGAACGGGAATTCTTCCGCTCTCAAGTAAACTCACGGCTGGCCAAAAACTGGAATTAACGTGGCGCCAATGTTGTTACGACCTCCTGCAGAATCCACTTCAATCCCTGTGCACGCAATGTCATGTGCGGCTTGAGCGGTTTTGTCTCTTTTGCCACGCAGGAGGCTGATCCGCGCGCAACACTGGTAAACATGAACCGCCGTCTCAGCCATCGCGGGCCGGACGCGGAAGGCTACTTTTCAGCGGAAAACGTGCACCTTGGCCACCGGCGGCTGGCGGTAATTGATCTTGCCGCCAGTATTCAGCCAATGTCCACCCAGGATGAACGCTTCACCCTGGTGTTCAACGGCGAAATTTACAATTTTCAGGCGCTGCGTGCGGAGTTGAAAACACTCGGCAGACAGTTTCGTACCCAGGGCGACACCGAAGTGGTGTTGACGGCTGTCGCCCAATGGGGCGATGCCGCGCCGGGCAAACTTCAGGGCATGTTTGCCTTCGCCTGTTATGACCATCAAGCCAAATCTTTGCTGGTGGCACGCGACCATCTGGGGGTCAAGCCCTTCCACTATGCCTGGGACGGCAAACTGTTTGCGTTCGCGTCAGAGCTGAAGGCCCTCACCGCCCACCCGCAAGTCGCCCGCGCCATTGATCTGGATGCGCTTGGACTGTTTCTCGAATGCCAGTACATCCCCGCGCCCCTGACGATTTACCAATCGATCCGCAAGCTGGAAGCCGGTCACGCCATGCGCCTCAATACTGCCAGCGGCGAATTGAACACGTGGCAATACTGGCAGCCCAGTTACGCGCACAAGCAAAATCTTGCCGACGATGACGCCAGGCGCGAGCTGGATGCACGCCTGCGTGCCTCGGTGCAGTCAATGCTGGTCGCCGATGTGCCGTTGGGCGCGTTTATCAGCGGCGGGGTTGATTCAAGCCTGATTGCGGCATTGATGACGGACATTACCGGTAAACCCATCGAGACATTCAATCTGGGTTTTCTTGATGACCGGGGCGCTGCTGACACCAGCCAAAGCGAACACGATGAGGCGGCACATGTCGCCCGGCATTTGGGCAGCCACCATCACGCATTGATGGTGAAATCATCTGATATCACCGATGCCTTTGCCGATTGGGTGGAAGTGTTTGACGAGCCTTTTGGCGACCAGGCGGCGTTGCCCACCATGTTGCTCGCAAGGCTCACCCGCCAGCATGTGACCGTGGCGCTGACGGGTGAAGGCGCGGATGAATTGTTTTCCGGATACGGCAACTATCGCAAACGGGTACAGGAGGAAAAAATTTCGGCGCTGCTGGGTGTCAGGGGCTCGCCTTTGCCGGCCATGTTACGCGCCCTGCCCGCCGCGGTGCGGAAAGAT
>JANPNJ010000001.1:0-2862 GCA_031427395.1 Burkholderiales bacterium | reverse complement strand
CTATGCCAACGCCGGCATCGGCTCGGCTTCACATCTTTGCGGCATGTTGTTCATGAGCGCCATCGAGACCGACGTGTTGACCGTGCCATACAAAGGCACCGCGCCAGCCATGACCGATCTGCTCGGCGGCCAGGTTGATTTTATGTGTGATCAATCAACCAACACCACCTCGCAAATCAAGGGCGAAAAAGTCAAGGCCTATGCGGTCACCTCCAAGGCGCGCATCGCCTCCCTGCCCAATTTGCCAACCATGGATGAAGCCGGCTTGAAGGGTTTCAGCGTGGGCGTGTGGCATGGCCTGTGGGCACCCAAGGCAACCCCGAAAGCCGTGGTGGACCGCGTCAACAAGGCGATGCAGGAAGCGCTGAAGGACAAGGACGTGATTGAGCGTTTCAACAACCTGGGCACAGCGGTCGAGCCGCTCAACCGGCAAACCCCGGAAGCGCTGCGCGCGCATCTGGCCGCCGAAATCGCCAAGTGGGCGCCGATCATCAAAAAAGCCGGGGTGTATGCCGACTGATGGCGGCACACACACGCACAACGCCCCGTTCGCGGGGCGTTTTCATTTGAGGCCCCGTTCGCGGGGCGTTTTCATTTGCGGGTTAAACTCGGCGGCATGAGAAAAAAACCATTTTTCCAGAACACCATCGCCATGGTCTATGACTTTGACGGCACACTTTCGCCGCAGCCGATGCAAGAGTACACGGTGCTGCCGAAAATCGGTGTGGAGCCGAAGGAATTCTGGGCCGAGGTACACAAGGAAGCGCGCGACACCGGCTCGGACCAAATGCTTACCTACATGCGCCTGATGATGGAAAAACTCTACAAGCACGATGACCTGCGCATCACCCGCGAGGATTTCGCCCTGATGGCCAGGCGCATAAAATATTTTCCCGGTGTGGAAAGCTGGTTTCCGCGCATTGATGCGTATGTCAAAAAACGCGGCGCCGGGCGTGTCAATGTGCGGCACTACATCATTTCTGCCGGACAAAAGGAAATCCTCGAAGGCATTTCGATCCACAAACACTTCAAACAAATCTACGCCTCCGAATACCATTTCAACCAATACGGCATTGCTACATTTCCCAAACTGCTGATCACCGACACCTCAAAAACGCAATTTTTGTTTCGCATCAACAAGGGCCGCGAATTGCTGTCCGAGTCCATCAACGAGCATATGCCCGAGTCGTTGCGGCCGATTCCGTTTGCCAACATGATTTATCTGGGCGATGGCATGACCGACGTGCCGTCGATGGCGCTGGCGAAAAAAAGCGGCGGCCACGCAGTTGCCGTGTACAACCCCAAAGTGGCCAAAACCAAAACCACCTGCATGGGGCTGCTCGACGCCGGGCGGGTGGATTTTATTGCCCCGGCCGACTACCGCGCCACGGGCAAGCTGGCCTCGCGTGTCACGCTGCTGCTCGACTCGGTGATCGCCGGCATCGCCTACGCGGAAGAAGTCGCCAACTGCAAAGCCGAACAAGCCTGAACATGTCCGCGCGCCGCCTGACCTTCACCCTGCTGCGCGATTTGTCGGCGGAACACTTCACCTCCGGTGCCGGGCTGGCAAAAAAACATGGCGTGTCCCGCAGCGCGGTTTCCGACGCGCTGAAAGACGCCGCCAGCCTGGGGGTGGCGATTTTTTCCCTGACGCGCCGCGGTTATCGCCTGGCCGCACCCATTGATTTTCTGGACATCGACACCATCCGCGCCCAATTGCGCGCGCAGTCGCCACGCATCAACCTGTCGGTCATCGACAGCATCGCCTCCACCAATACGGCGGTCACGCAACAAGCGGGCCTCTCTGCGCCCTCCGGCACCTGCCTCGCCTCCGAATTGCAGACCGCCGGGCGTGGGCGGCGCGGACGCGCATGGCAATCCGCGCTGGGGGCGTCGCTGACATTTTCGCTGTTGTGGCGCTTTGAAAAAGGCTCCGCCGCGCTGGGCGGCCTGTCACTGGCGGTCGGGCTTGCGGTGGCTGATGCGCTGCGCGAACTGGGGGTGGCGGCAGATTTGAAATGGCCGAATGACATCTTGTTTGCCGACAAAAAACTCGGCGGGATATTGATCGAGACGCAGGGCGACATGCTGGGCCCGACTGCTGCGGTGATCGGCATCGGCCTGAATTTCCACCTTACAGATGAATTCAAAAGCGGCATCGACCAGCCCGTGACCGATATTGCCGCAGCCCTCGCGGCGGCCAACCTGCAAAAATTCGCGCTGTCCCGCAGCGATGTGCTGGGCACCATCCTGCGGCACCTGGTTGCCGTACTCGATCAATTCGCCGAGACCGGATTTGCGCCGATGCGCGATCGCTGGCGCGCCTTGCATGCGTTTGAGGGGCGCATCGTTGATGTTTTTTCCGCCAATGAAAAATTTTCGGCGAAAGTGCGGGATGTCGCCGCCGATGGCGCGTTGATCGTGGACCGCGGCGCGGGCAGGATGTCGCTCACGGCCGCTGAAATTTCGTTGCGCCTTGCAAACACTTCCCCGCCATGACCAGCCATTTGCTGATTGATGCCGGCAACTCCCGCATCAAATGGCGGTGGACGGGGGGCGGCACCCATATGGCAAGAGCGACAGGGGTGACAGGGGTGACAGGTATGGCCGACACCTCAGCGGTGCGTGCCCTGCCCATTGCTGAATTGGCTGCCATCTGCAAACTTGCGGATGATATGGTGATCACCGCCGCCAATGTCGCCGGCGAAACCATCGCCATGCGGCTGCGCGAATCGGTGGCGCCCAGACCCATACATTTCATCATTGCAACGGCAGCGGCTTGCGGTGTGACCAACCGCTATCTCAATCCATCCCAACTCGGCCCGGATCGTTTTGCCGCGCTGATTGCCGCCCACCATGTCC